>JAAEPL010000655.1 GCA_024232675.1 Planctomycetaceae bacterium | reverse complement strand
TGCAAGTCCCAATTCCAAGCCACCATAGACGGTCATGAACTCGGATTTGCCAGAATCACCCTGCAGGGTGAAGCCGACTTTTTCGGAGGTGATCGCGGGCTGCAGACTGCACCAAATAGCCAGTGCCGTATAAATTAGCGCCGTCGCGATTAAGTAACTTTTGGCTATCATTTGAAAACCCCTAATATCAAGAAGCGAATCCGACTAGCTTGGCATTGATTTTTTGATCGTGCAACACAGAACTTAACGTTATCGACCGCGGCGCTGCTAGAACTTTTATTAACAGCAAGACTTTTCCATCTGATGGTGGTGTCTCGTCACGGTTTGGGCGAAGTTTGGCTGCCCCACAGGCCTGAAAATTTCGTTATCTCAAGATCACCCAGCACGCGGCATTGGCAAGCCAATCGAAGTCCAGAATCGCTTCGATGCGGCGGTATGCCGAGTCGCCATTTTTCGACGGAAGTGGGATCGCTGACTTTTCCATTAATTTTGACAGCGCAGGTTCCGCAGGTGCCGAGCCCACGGCAGTGAATGGCTTTGGAAATCCCGTTGTAGAGCGGCGATTTCGCTCGCATGAGAACCTTTCTCAAATTTTCGCCGTGATCGCATTGTATTTTTTGATCGGAGATATGGATCACTGGCATGGGCTTTTGTCGCTTCTCTATAGGTGGGAGCACGATTGTTCGGTTTATTCCGCTGAGCAGAGGTTACTTAGTGGTTGTCAAAGTCGGTATACCTACGAGTCTTACGGCGGCGGGAATAAGGCGTTGTCGCTTTAGCCTTTATGATTTGCAAGAATCGGCGGCATTTTCTTTCCCAGCAGTAATTCGTATCGCTTAACATATCTGCATTGCGGACCTACAGATAACATCTCTTGGAGTTGAAAATCAAGAAGACAGACGTCAATTCAGGACTTAGTGCGAGGCTACAAAGCTTATGGGAGCGGAAACAGAACCCGATCGCAGCCATTGCTTTAGGGGCCATTGCGCTATCTTTGTGGCTGCATTTTGGGGTGGGTGCCACCGCTCGTGATTCTAATTTGCCGTTGCAAATTGCTTTAATCCTGGGAGGAATCCCACTCGTGGTGGAACTGCTGATCAAGCTTTTTCAGCGAGAGTTTGGGTCAGATTTATTGGCTGGTCTATCCATTGTTACGGCCGTGTTATTACAGGAATATTTAGCCGGCACGATTGTGGTTTTGATGCTGTCCGGTGGGGAAGCGATTGAGGCCTTTGCTGTGCGACGAGCTTCGTCCGTCTTGCAGGCACTCGCCAAACGTATGCCGTCCACCGCACACCGCAGGGAAGGCGACTCGGTCGAGGAAATTGATTTGGGAACGGTGGCCATTGGCGACGAATTGATCGTCTTTCCTCATGAAGTCTGCCCTGTGGATGGCACTGTTGTTGATGGGCATGGTGTGATGGATGAATCCTACCTCACCGGCGAACCCTATATGATGTCCAAAACACCCGGCTCGCAGGTGCTGTCTGGGGCGATTAATGGTGATTCTGCGTTGACCATTCGCGCGGATAAACTGGCAACCGATTCTCGCTATGCCAAGATCATGCAGGTGATGGAGGAATCGGAACAGTCACGCCCTCGTATTCGCCGTTTGGGGGACCAGCTAGGCGCGGTCTACACTCCCTTTGCAGTGGCTATTGCGCTTGCGGCTTGGCTGATAAGTGGCGACCCCGTGCGTTTCTTGGCCGTCTTGGTGGTTGCGACGCCTTGTCCGTTGCTGATCGCCATTCCGGTCGCCATCATCGGCTCAATTTCGGTTGCGGCTCGGCAAGGAATCATCGTTCGCAACCCCGCGGTGCTAGAAACTTTGGATACATGTCGGACAGTGATTTTGGACAAGACCGGCACGTTAACCTACGGCAGGCCTCAACTGACAGAGCAATTGCTAGGAGATAACCAAAACACGGAACAAGTTCTTATTTCGGTCGCCAGCCTAGAACGTTACTCCAAGCACCCGCTCGCCGTGGCAATTTTAGACGCGGCTAAAAGCAGAGACTTGACGTTGCACAAAGCGAACTCCATCAGTGAGAAACCAGGTCAAGGCTTGCGAGGCATGGTGGATGGGCAAGAGGTCCAAGTGACCAGTCGAGATTTGCTACGCAAAGCAAATTCATCGCAGCTCGCCTTATTGCCGGAACAAGCTGGAGGATTGGAATGCGTTATTTTGATCGATGGCAAACTCGCCGCCACCTACCGCTTTCGTGATGAACCTAGGGTGGATGGCAAATCCTTCATCCAGCATCTGGCGCCCAAGCACCATTTTGGCAAGGTCATGTTGGTGTCAGGGGATCGTGAAAGCGAAGTGCGCTACCTGGCCGACCAGGTAGGTATTAAGGATGTCTATTTCAGTCAAAGTCCCGAGCAAAAGGTCGAGATTGTTCGCGCAGAAACTGAAAAAGCGAATACGATTTTTATCGGCGACGGCATCAATGACGCACCGGCTCTCACCACCGCCACAGTTGGCTTGGCATTCGGACAAAATAGTGATGTGACTTCGGAGGCCTCGGATGCTGTCATCATGGATTCGTCGCTTAAAAAGGTAGATGAGTTTTTGCATATCAGCCATCGTATGAGGCGGATTGCTTTGCAGAGTGCGCTGGGGGGAATGACCCTCAGTGTGATCGGTATGTTGATCGCCGCGGCAGGCTACTTACCACCGGTCGCGGGGGCGATTTCTCAGGAGATAATCGACGTGGTGGCCGTATTAAATGCATTACGGGCCGCTTT
>JAAEPL010000654.1 GCA_024232675.1 Planctomycetaceae bacterium | reverse complement strand
GGGTATCGATATCATGGCCACGCCACCTGGGAAGCCTGAATTCAGCAATTCACTGTTGAGTGGCGGTGAGCGAGCATTGACGGCGGTCTCTTTGCTAATGGCGATTTTCCAATTTCGGCCCAGCCCTTTCTGTGTACTGGACGAAGTTGACGCGCCGTTCGATGAAGCGAATGTGGGTCGCTTTATCGATGTTCTTAAGAGCTTCTTGGATTGGACCAAGTTCGTAATCGTGACCCATTCCAAGGTAACCATGACGGCAGCCACAACGCTTTATGGTGTGACCATGCAGGAATCAGGTGTCTCCAAAAAGGTTAGTGTCCGTTTCGAGGACGTCAATGAAGATGGCGAGATCTCCGAAGATGCCATCAATCGCGATTCGGGTGACGAAAAAGTAGCCTAGCCTAAAGACCGCACGCAGCAGCAATCTCTAGTTGGCAAAGGAATCGTGTCATTAGGGGGTTTGAATCGCCTTCATTCCCCCGGATTTTCTTGGGGCAGTACAGATGCTTGCATTATCTGGCGTCTTCACGGCAGCATTTTCGAATTCTTTTTTTTGATAGTTCGCGCAAAATGTAAATTCGTCTGCGGTTATTGAAAGCCCGTTTTACTTTTCCAGTTTGCCCAATCCGACGGAAATGACCCGTTTTTCGAGCGGATTAGTTCACTGACCGTTAACTTCGCACTTTACCTTACCAACGCTGCAATGCTTTTCCGCGGCATGACTGCGGAAAGTCTCTAAAGTCTTACCCCCGTTTTTTACGAAACTATTGGCAGGTACGTCGCATTGAGACAACCGGGTAACTAAGGCACTAGCCTTGTTACACGAACAATCGACGAGACCTGTAAAGGGGGGGCATGCTGTGTATCGCGGTTCGCGATATGCAATCAGTTAGTGCAACGACCCGTGCGTTAACTTCTTGTATGAAGCTCTTTACTGGTTAGTGAGTACCGTTGGCAAAGTGGGAGAAATTTACTGCTTCCGCAGTTTTGAATTTTCACTTATTGCGAATTGCATGTTTTTTTTGCAGTTTGCGGTTTCGCAAACGGACGATGTCGAAAGAGTGTTTCGGTGCACGCCGAACTCGTACCCAACATTAAATGAAATTTAGTTTATCCCGACCCAGAACTTGACTGAAGGGAATCCGCTTGCCGGGTTTCCGGGAATTCGCCTTCCTAAGTCAGATTAGGGATAAACGGTTACATCAGCCCCGTTTGCTGGTGTAGCGAAAGACGAGTCAAAAAGTAAGTAATGGAGAGCCTGCGATGAAGGTGTTCACAACTGGACAGGTCGCTAAGATCTGTAAAGTGGCTCCGCGCACGGTAAGTAAATGGTTCGATTCTGGTCGCCTTAAAGGTTACCGAATTCCTGGATCACAAGACCGTCGTATCCCGCGTGAATACTTGATCAAGTTCCTTAAGGAACACGGTATGCCCTTGGGCGACCTAGAAGATGAAGCGATGGCCAAAGTTTTGGTTGTTGCTCAAGATCAAGTATTGATTGAGAATCTCAAACGCGAATTGCCACCCGAAAAGTCATTCAAAGTTGCTGTTGCTGCCAGCGGTTTTGAAGCCGGCATACAAGCTGAAAGTTTCCATCCTGATTGCATCATTGTCGATTTTTCGATCGGCAAAGTGGAAGCCCAGCAAATCTGCCAAAATCTGCGTAAAAACGCAGACTTCGGTGAGACTATCCTGATTGCCCTATTGCCCGACGACGGCAACCCAATCAGCTTTGATCGTTCCGCCGTAAACGAAACGTTCAAAAAACCGTTCGACGCCAACTTGTTGGCAGAACGATTAAGAACGTTGATCGGTTCCCGCAAGGAACTTGTCTAACTTCAACGCCTGAAGCTTAGACTGATCAACGGAATATCTCGCCGTCTTTCGCTTACAAAACCGCCGTGGTTGACCCCCACGGCGGTTTTTTTATTGGATTTAATGAGAACTGTCCGCACGTGCTCGCATGGGATTTGTCTGCCAACGCAGCGGGATATGTTCTCCCCTGTCGATTCCACATTAGGTAAGCGGGTGTTTTTACTCATCCCAAGGCGGGTTAATTCATCATGCGGGACTTCAAAAGCCAACCAATGAATTGCCTAGAATGCCCCAAAACCAAAATATCTTTCATTTGTGCCTTCTTGAGTTAGATAGGCGGAAAACGCAGGCTGCAGATTTCCAGGTTTTCGTTTTTGCGTTATCCTGTGAACGATTTCACGGTTTTCTCTTAGAAGGCGAATACCTATGAACGACTTAACCCATTTGAATGATGCTGGCGAAGCCCACATGGTAGACGTCGGTGGGAAGACGGCGACCAAGCGAATTGCCATCGCGAGCGCCGTTATTCAGATGGAACCGGCGACGGTTAAAGCCATCGAGGCGGATCAGATTGCGAAAGGTGATGTTTTGCAAATCGCCAGGATAGCCGGATTGATGGCGGCCAAGCAAACAGCGAATTTGATCCCTCTTTGCCACCCCGTCGGGCTGGACACTGTCTCATTACAATTCACATTAAGCGGAGACGCGGTCCTCGTGCGAGGAACGGCCTCCGTACACGGAAAGACAGGCGTGGAGATGGAGGCAATGACGGCCGTCTCGGTTGCTGCACTGACGATATATGACATGTGCAAAGCCATCGATCGAGGCATGCGTATCACGTGCGTTCAGCTTGAGGAAAAATCCGGCGGCAAGAGCGGATCTTTTATGCGAAAGGACCCAACTTCGTGAGTCAGGTTTTCGAAAATCGAATGGAGTTAGCTTTACCGAACACGATGTCAATCGTGCGCGAACCGCTCGGTCGGGTTGAGAACATGTTGGTTGGGCAATTACAGAGTGATGTGCCAATCATTGATGAGATGGTTCGCTGTGGTGGAGCGACAGGCGGTAAACGGTTCCGTCCAATGCTGCTACTTTTAGCTGCCCAGGCGAACGGTGGGATAGAAGATCATCACATCATGCTCGCGACGGCCGTGGAAATGATCCATGCAGCCACTTTAGTCCATGACGACATCATTGACTCTGCGGCGACGCGGCGGCACAAGACAACGATTAACAACCGCTGGGGTAATCAAGGTGCCGTCCTTTTCGGCGATTATCTCTTCACTCAAGCGTTCTACCTAGCGAGCCTCACTGGCAGTGCGGAGGCTTGTCAGGTTATCGGCGCCGCGACCAACCGCGTTTGCCAAGGTGAATTGCAGCAAAGCGACGCGGCAGGAAATTTTGAAACCACCGTCGATGATTATTATCAAATCATCTCAAGAAAAACCGCAGCGTTGTGCGGTTGCGCTACGCAGTTGGGAGCTTTCTCTGCGACCGATTCGAAGCAGGTCAACCAATGGTACGAAGTGGGTATGAAATTAGGCTTGGCATTCCAAATTATCGACGATGTTCTGGACTACACGGGAGATCCAGCGACCTGTGGAAAGACATTGGGCACTGATTTGGAAACAGCGAAACCCACCTTGCCGATTCTCTTGGCTTTGCATGGCAGTTCCGAAGCGTTACGCGTGGATTGGATCGATCGGCTCGGACAGGGAAATGCGGAAGTGGAAGATGTGCTGGTCTGGTTAAAAGAGACAGGCGCAATTTCGGAATCGCTGCGACGCGGAAAACTGCTTGTTAAAGAGGCGGTCGCATTCACGGACCAGCAAGGTCCCAATGTCTCGGCAGCCTTCCAAGAGATGGGCCAGTTCTTGATGGCGCGCTCCCACTGAATTCCGCCAGATGATTATGCAATGGGTGGGGATGAGTTCCCACTACTTAGATTTTCGGAGGATGGGTTGCAACTCGTCAACAAAATCGCTGGCATCCCGAAACTCACGATAAACACTGGCAAATCGGATATAGGCAACTTCATCCAAGTGGTAAAGTTCCTTCATGACGATTTTACCCAGCTGTTCGCTTTGGATTTCGTTGTCGTAACTTGAGTAGACAGCCTGCTCAATTTTCGTCACCAAGTCAGCAATCTGTTTTCCCGACACGGGGCGCTTCCAACAGGCTCGCTCGAGGCCGATGCGAAGCTTGTCCGGGCGGAATGGACTTCGCTCACCATTTTTCTTGACGACTTTAATATCAACTTCGGCGACGCGTTCGTAGGTGGTAAAGCGACGGTCGCATTCCAAGCATTTCCTCCTGCGGCGGATAGAATGGGCATCCTCAACCCCGCGCGAGTCGATCACCTTGTCGTTGTCTTTACCGCAGAATGGACATTTCATGATTAAGGACAAACGTGAAAGGTGAGATTTTTAGTTTGTTGGCCCGCTGTTACCATAAGACACGAGTCGACCCTTTGGCAAGGAGTTGCAACGATAACTCGGTGCGGTGCTTGGTCCGGGTGCTGATGCTCTTTTTAGCTCGCCACGTTAGGGGTGCCTAATTATCTGAGCCCTGTGTCGGCAGGTTGTCGTTGGGGTTTTCTTTCGGCATCGCTTCTTTTGCCGCCTTTTTCGACATCATTTCGTCTAACGGAGGCCTTTCCAAGTGAGCTGTTACCCGTTGTTGGTAGGCTCGAGCAAATGCCAAAAGGCGGTCATCATCGTTGAGGTGCCCAGTGATTAATGAAGAAACAGGGATTTTAATTCCACCCGCTTCTCGGTAATCCACGGGGATAACGACCGAGGGGTGCCCAGTGAGGTTGGTGATCAAGAGATCATTGCAATTCACCATGAAATCTAATTCCTTAAAGACCTCCTCAAACTTGTGCTGCAATTGACGTCGACGACGTTGGATGCGGAAGTAATCAATCGCGGAGATGAACTGCGCTTCACGGAAAGTACCCGGCCAGGTATTCCAACCTGCGGTTTCCCCCTTCCGAAGCATCTCGTCAAATACGCTTGCCGCTTCCACGTCGATTGTGTTCGCGAGTACCCATTCCGTTTGTTCCTCGGGAAGTTGGACTTCCACGAGTTCGCAGCCCATTTGACTCAGGATCTCAAGGTCGGCCCGCGCGGGCGTGCCATTCGATTCGTCGGAATCATTTTCCGCTGATCGGCGACCTCTTCTCTGTGGGGTGTAGCCGATTTTTAGGCCGCTGAAATCTCGCTGACTGGGCCAGTGGAAAGGCCAGGAGTGCGCAGTCGGATCAAGGCCGTCGTATCCGTGAATCGCTGCGAACACTAAAGCGCAGTCCTCTACATTTCGCGTGATCGGACCAATCTTATCCATTGACCATGACAATGGCATGCAGCCTGCCCGACTGACCCGACCAAATGTTGGGCGATGCCCTGTGGCCCCGCAGCGGCGGGCTGGTGAAATGATGCTGCCGAGTGTTTCACTGCCTAATGAGAATCCCACCAATCCGGCAACGGTGGCAGAGGCACTTCCGGCGGATGATCCGCTGGAACCCATTTGGTAATTCCAGGGGCTTCGCGTCATCCCTCGAAACCAGCGGTCTCCCATGGCAATCGCGCCCAAGGATAATTTTGCCACCAACACCGCACCTGCCTCTTGCAAGCGTCGCGCTACCGTTGCCGTGTAGGGAAGTTCTCGATTCTCAAATTGGGGAATGCCCCAAGTGGTTGGGTAGCCAGGAACCGCGATTAAATCTTTAGCCCCCCAAGGAATACCGTGCAGAGGTCCCCGATAACGACCCGCACTGATTTCACGATCTGCTTGTTTTGCCTGCTTCATCGCCAAGTCGTCTGTCATGGTAACGACGCAGTTGAGCAGCGAGTTGTATTTTTCCAAACGTCGGAGATAGAGCTTGGTGAGTTCTACAGAACTGATTTTTTTTCGGCGAATCAGTGAGGCAAGTTCGGCGACTGGAAGGAAAGCGATGTCTTCATCCGAGCTCGGCAAATCCACGGTGGCAGATTCAATTGGGTTGACCGATCTCTGGACGGAGTAAGCTTGGCGGGGGACTCCGGATAAGGGTTGGAAATGCAACGCCGGCAAATCCTCAAATCCCAGACTTTGTGATCTGAGTTTATCCCAATCTCGCATCGAGCGATTGACGCTTTTGGCGATTGCTTGCCGTTCTTCTTCGCTGAAATCCGTCCCGCTAATCCACTCCGCGGTCTGCACCATCTCGGCGGTCACTTC
>JAAEPL010000653.1 GCA_024232675.1 Planctomycetaceae bacterium | reverse complement strand
TTATATGCATTCAGATGGAAAGACATAAAAACTCAGTTCCCCTGACCTCTGTCAGGGGACGCCAGGTCAGTAGGGAAAAACCACCGCCCCAGGCCTAATAACCTCTAAAATGGACCACGAGGCCTGGGTACCCCTCCCCCTCCTTACTACGACCCCGGGACCAAGGGCCTGGACTAATTTACTCTTGGTGGCGCCCGACACTTACCCACAATACCCAGTGCCAGAATAACCTGGTTATCACCCGTGACACTGGAGTGGTGACCCCAAGCGCCCGGCTTTGGCTTAGGTCAACGCCGGGGTCGAGCTTTACTGTAGCGTGGTGTTAACCTCAAACATGAACCCACACCAACGTCCAGGACGCTCCGCTACAGATTTTCTGGCGCCCAACGTGGGGCTAGGATCTAATAGATTTTTTTATTATCCCATTTTTGTTTATGTAATACTCTGGCATATGGATTGCCACGTTGACGCCAGATTTTCTGGCGCCCAACGTGGGGCCGTAGATTCACATTTCCATTTCTATACGGTTCGTTGCCTTTCGTCATTGGGACCCTGCATCTTGATATCCGGTGCAGGACCCCTGCTTGGCATACGGACTGTCGTGGACAAAAATTGTCTTGCATGTAACCCCTTGCATTTCTTAGAAATCCGGCTAGCTACCGGTAAATCAATTCCACTTCAATTTACGGACTAATCGTTTTGGCGACGTGAAATCACGCCCTGATTGGCTTAGCCATTTTGTTTTCAATTTCAATTTGAATTTCACTTTGTATTGTAATTTCACTTTCAATTGTTTCGCAATACTCGATTCTCATTGGCCGTTGAAAAACCACGCGTTGTGCGTAGCGTCAGAAAAACCACTGGACCTCTGGTCACCACTCGCATTACAGTGCTCGGGGGACCCCTTGGCGGACCCCTTAGGTGACCTTCACTCTCATGCCCTATTGCACTCCGAGCTAGACGAGGCGAGATATACGGACCCCCCCCCCCGTAGGCAGCCGACCCCTGTTTGACCTCTTACAGTGGAAACGTGCCGGGACCCGTGTCTTAGCGCAGGGAACGCCCTGCCGCCTCAAATTCGTGTCATCGACCCCTGCATTTTTAGCTGCCGTACGACGATTGTCTCCGTCCTCGGGCAACTCCACATCTCGTTGAGCCGTGACCCCCTGCCTCCAAGAGAGACAGGCGTGTGGCGGACCTGGTATAACGGAGTCCCGACCCCGCTTGGAGTTTTGGTATTCGCGGTAGTAGGATCCCGACCTGTTTCCACTGTCTAGGAATCCCTGCTGACCAGCGCCCCCCGACAGACGTCATTGTTGGCATTTTTATAAAGTGTGTTGTTGCGTCATGTTCATCCTGTGGTGAGAGTCGTCGACGGGACTCTCGAGGCTGTATTCAGGGCCTCTTTAAGCGGACTTGTTTCGATTGGGATTACGTGTTGCTGACCCCTGTACGCATTTCGGGCCACCAGCGAGGACGTGTCTTTTGAGACATCTGCACCACCCCTTTTCACCCCGGGCTAACTTTAGGCGGGGGATGGAGACCCGATGGACCCCTGTCGAGTACGGGACAACCCCAACCGGGCGACCACCCCCCGTTAAGCCACACGAAGGGAACCTAGGGCGAAAATTCGCCGAACCCCTCTAGCACGAGGAGTTGCAGGGAATATTGACACCGGGAAGGAACCCGCGGGATAATCTAGCCCGATAAGGAATTCTGACCTCGTGCCACCCTCCTTCCCTCAGAAAGGATGGGCTAGGCGGTAAAACACGCATCCAACGTCGGAAAAATAGGAGAGGAACCTCTCCAGAAAAACTGGGGAACGGACCCCGAAAAACCAGACAAACGGCCATAGCCGAAGTGGGACAATCGACCTACCCAGCGGGCTGACCGCATGTCTTCGGGCAACTGACCCCGGACCTGTCACGGGGGCTACGAACGGAATATTGGGAATCTGTCCGCCCCGGGTCGGGACCACACGATCCCCTCCACGGGTCGGCGGGAGGCCAACCGGGAAATCGCCCCCTTGACACCCAAAACCTTTTAAGAAAACTCTAAAATTCAAAAAGGGAAATCCAAAAAGAAAAACAAAAATACGGAAAATACGGGGAACGACCCCGAAGAAAACTACAAAAAAAGGGAGTCCGGGACTCTTGGACCCTTCGGTCCGACCACGAGCCCTCCAGGGTCACTCTTCATGAAAATTTGGTGGGAAGACCTACCTTTGACAGTCAGTAAGCGGATCGGACCCATTTTGTGTTACTATTGTCGCACGACGTGTACGTGAACGTCGCAAGAAAAAGCAGTCACGCGAGTTCAGCTGTTTTTCAGTGTTAACTTATTTATCTTTTTCTGTGTTGTAT
>JAAEPL010000652.1 GCA_024232675.1 Planctomycetaceae bacterium | reverse complement strand
TTGCGCTGTTTGATTAACTGCTGGATTTGTTGTTTCAGCGGTTCCAGTTGGTTGCGTTGAAATTTCTCGACCGCGGCGGGCGTGGTTGTGCAAGACAACCGGATACGTCCAGCGTTGCTGCGTGGCCATTGGCTGTTGAAGACGAATTGCACGGTGAGATCCTTCTTTGAAACCAAAGGATCTTTGAACTCGACAATGGCGGTGCGGCGTTTTTTGAAACCCTCGTTCGGGTGATGCACGGCCCAACCCAACGCCTCGTCCGCGTCGGCAATTTGCTCGCGAATAAGGTGGATAGGTTCAAAACCTTTTTGCGAATAATCGGCTGCAGCTTTTGCCAATGGTTGGTTCTGACCTTCCGCCGATACTTTGACTTGTGTCAAAACAACGGCACCCGTGTCCCCGCGACCGACACGCCCTGCATGGTAGTCATCGGGCAGTAATTCAATGCGAATTGCCGTGATGGGCTTGGCGATTTCCGGAGTGAATTTTAACTCCCACGTTTCGCTATCGGGATTCGGCCCGCTGGCTTGGATCGATAAATCTGATTGTGGCTGCAGGGTGGTGCCTTGCTGACTGGTCCATGCCACCGGTTGCAGGGTTTGCCAGACACGCGGCTGGTCTCGATGTTGTTTTCGTAACGCAGCAATCTTCTCATCCCATGCTTTGACCTTGTCATTCAAGCCGACGGGTCTGAGCGCCAACAGCGGTGTCTCGTTGGGACGATCGGCGTCAGCGGTTTGATTAAAGAAATCTAGGAATTGGTAATATTCGGTATGGCTGATGGGGTCGTATTTGTGGGAATGGCATTCGGCACAACGCATCGTTAAGCCCATCCAAGTATTGAACGTTGTATTGATTCGATCTTTGACAGCGATCGTCCGAAATTCCTCATCATTCGTTCCGCCCTCATTATTGTTGAGGGTGTTTCGATGAAACGCTGTTGCCAACCGTTGCTCGATACTGGGATTAGGGAGCAAATCACCGGCAATGATTTCGGTGGTGAAAAGATCAAACGGTTTGTTCTCGTTGAGCGATTGGATTAACCAGTCTCGCCACGGCCAAATCGTACGGTTTTCATCACTGGCGTAGCCGACGGTGTCAGCATATCGAGCGAGATCCAACCACATGGACGCCCAATGTTCCCCGTAGGCAGGGGAGTTTAATAGTTCGTCAACGAGCGTTTCATAGTTACTTTCGCTGGGTTCGGCGACAAAGCGCTCGACCATGTCTCGGCTCGGAGGAAGTCCGGTCAGATCCAATGCCAAACGTCGAATCAACCGTGCCGGATCGGCTGCTTCATTGGGTTGCCAACCGCGGCTTTGCAGTTGCCGGTCAATGAAGAAATCGATGGGCTGCTTGGCCCCAGTGGGGTTCGGCAGATGGGGGATGGTTGTTTGCTTTGGCGGAATGAAGGCCCAATGTTTTTGATAGGCTGCGCCTTCGCTAATCCACTGCCTTAACGCATCGATTTCTTGATCCGTTAACTGTGTCCCGTGGTCTTCTGGAGGCATCGGGTCATCATCAGACATGATTCGCAGCAGCAATTCGCTGGCTTGCGGATCGCCCGGAACGACCGCTGCGTAATCCCCTAGATCCGTGGTTGCACCTGCGAAAGTATCGAGGCGTAAATCAGCTTCCCGACTCGCCTCGTCTGGCCCATGACAGGTGGTGCAATGCCGGGACAGGATGGGGCGTATCTGGCGATTAAAATCGATTTGGCCGTAACTGGTTCCCGGGCTGGCCCAAATCAGTAGCCAACTAATCAACGCAATGGCGAATTTATCCCCGTGTTTACTCATGAACTTATTATCGCAGGAAAATCATGCGATGGAATGCCGAGCGGTCCTGAAAATTGATTTTCAGAGCGGATGCTAGTAACTGCTTGAGGCGACTACCAAAGCGGAGACCGTTTTTTACGGTTTAGAATTTGAAAACCCTCGCGAGCTTCCGCTTAACTGGCGGCGGAGCGGTGAAAATGGACATGCAGCCATTCCCCGTCTCGTTTTTCCCAGACACGCGTCTCTTCCCAATGGCCGGTGCTGGGGGTTCCGTCGGTGCCCATGCGCTGTTGTAAACGGACGTAACTGATGATTGCCACATCCTTACCCGGAAATCTGACGTGCGGCGCAGCCATCGTGGTGTTCACGGCCATGCGGTGAGATAGATTGTCAAAATAGAATTGATGAAACTTCATGCCGTGCACCAGTTGGCCGCGTGCTTCGGGTTCGAAACAGCTTAGCGAAGTATCGCACATTTTCTCGTAGGCATCCCAGTCGCCAGCGGCAATGCTTTCTAACAAATTTTGGGTGCGGGCCACGATTTCCGCTGCTTGTGAATCACTCATTGCGGTCAGTCTTCCGTACGTAGTTTTCGAATGTAAAAGGATATTGGTTTTTTTCGTCGGCTGCGTGAGCGGTCGACTCCACCAACTCCCATTGCTCCCAATTCATATCGGGGAAATGCGTATCGCCTTGCAGCTCGACGTGAATCCGGGTGGCATAAATCCGATCCGCCAAAGGCAAGGCGTGTTGATAAACTTGGCCACCGCCCACGACGAAGATTTCCTGGTCAGCCGAGGCAAGTTCCATCGCCTGTTCCAGGTTTTTGGCCAGCACGGCGCCGGGTACCTGATATTGGTCGTTCCGCGTCAGGATAATCGTCGTTCTTCCAGGTAGCAGGCGTCCAATTGATTCGTAGGTATTGCGACCCATGATCATGGGGTGACCCATGGTCAGACGTTTAAACCGTTTCAGGTCAGCCGATAATTTCCAAGGCATGTCCCCTTCGAAACCGATAACACCGTTCTCGCTAAACGCCACGATGAGAGAAACTGTCATATGGCAACCGGAGCCTTAATGTGCGGGTGCGGTTCATACCCCACGACTTCAAAATCCTCGAACTTAAAATCAAAAATGGAGGTCACATTAGGATTGATTTTCAAGCTAGGGAGCGAGCGGGTTTCGCGTGCTAGTTGTTGGCGGGCTTGGTCCACGTGGTTGGAATACAAGTGGGCGTCGCCCAAGGTGTGTACGAAATCGCCAGGTTGCAGGTTGGTCACCTGAGCCACCATCATCGTCAGCAGAGCATAGGAAGCGATGTTAAAAGGGACTCCCAAAAAGACGTCCGCGCTGCGTTGATAAAGTTGGCAGGATAGTCGGTCGTTCGCTACGTAAAACTGAAAAAGTGTATGGCAGGGCGGCAGTTTCATGTGCGGGATTTCGGGCACGTTCCAAGCGCTAACCAGTAATCTTCGGGAATCTGGATTGTGCTTGATCATCTCAATGAGATTGGAAATTTGATCAACGGTTTCTCCATCCGCGCCACGCCAAGATCTCCATTGGCTGCCGTAAACCGGACCGAGGTTCCCATCTTCGTCCGCCCATTCATCCCAAATAGAAACACCATGCTCTTTCAGGTAAGCGATGTTGGTATCGCCGGTGAGGAACCACAGCAATTCGTGAATAATGGAGCGGAGGTGCAGCTTTTTCGTCGTCACCAACGGGAATCCAGCGGATAAATCGAACCGCATTTGGTGACCAAAAATGCTGAACGTACCCGTGCCGGTACGATCCGATTTTTCGGTCCCGTGGTCAAGAATGTGCTGTAAGAGGTCGTGGTACTGTCGCATACCCGGTTTTTATCGGCTTTTCCGTTTTGCTACAAGCATGGCGACCAACCTCGAAAAAGGCTGCGATCGTGAGAAAGCCCCACTTTCTCGGTGATTTTACCTGCCCAAAGGGTGACATGAGCTTTCATCAGGAAAATTTCACAAGGGAACAAAACTGTTTCTTCTTTTGCCGCTAGTACCTGCACCAGTTGAACAATCCGCGCGTAAGCAAAACCACTCACCGGTAAGCGACGCGATATCCGAAATTCACCATAGCTGAGAACGGACTTTTCTATTTTAGGCGGCTGTGACGCAAGGATCGCGTCAGGATAACAAGCAAGTTTTCTTTCGCCACAAAGCAGGGTAGCTATGTCTTCATTGTCTGTCGTTGTGCCACGAGTTGGCACGGATGATCTTTTCGAACACACATTGGCCTCAATTCTTCGCTATCGCATGCCCCACCATCAGGTGGTCGTCGTGCAGAGTGATTTACAGACCGATACTTACGGCCTCGAAGATGAGGTGGAATTCGTAGAAGTTGCGGGTAAGCCAAATCTGGCCCGTTATTTCAACGCCATGTTGGAGGTCGTCACGGGCGACGCAATCAACGTAATCCGCCCAGGCGTTGAGGTAACGCACCAGTGGTTCGCTCAGGGCGTTCGCTATTTACAGAGCGAATCCATCGGCAGCGTGGCCTGCTCTTTGGTAGCCGCGAACTATCGCGACGAGGTGATTTCTTGTGGCCTTATCACAGGCCGCTCCATGTTGCCGCGACACGCCAC
>JAAEPL010000651.1 GCA_024232675.1 Planctomycetaceae bacterium | reverse complement strand
AATTACGGCATACACAGACTGTTTCCGCGGATTCCTAAGAACCCGCGCAGCAGTATGAAAATGGGACAGTCTGACCCAAGCCCGGTGAGCGTTAACGGCCGCTGGTTTAGGTGTCCGCCACCGCTTTCACGATATCGAAAGTTGAAATGATACCCACCAAATGGTTTTCATTGTCGACCACCGGTAAATGATGAATTTGGCTATCGACCATTTTTTGACATGCTACATGCAAACTTTGGTCACCTCCGATTGCGACAACCTGATCATTCATCAGTTCTCCAACCGTTCGTGAGTCGCTGGTGTCTAAGGAACGATTCAGCCATTCCATGGAAAGTCGATCGGTATCCAGTGCATGAGCGAGAGCATCATCCTCTTTGAGAAACATCTCCGTTAAATCCGTACGGGAGAGCATCCCCACACACTGCTGGTAACCGTCGACAACCGGAATCGTCGAAACATGGCTGTCGATCATCATGTTGGCGGCATCCTTGACTGTGTCGCCGGGCGATAAAGTCTCCACTCTTGGAGTCATTATGTCTGCAACCGTGCGGCTAGATACTTTTGGAAGGCTTGTCATATTTGAATTCTCTCTTGATATTTTTTTTGCGGACAAATTGCCCAAGCATGAGTGAGTAAAAAGTCGCTGACCATGCGCTGAAAAAATTGGTCATCAGCATTTGGAAAGGCTTAAAGTTTATATCCGCGGCCGCGAATATATTGATGGCAATCAATGCATGTCGTATTCAACTGGTAGAAACGCATTGCCGTTCCGTCGACACTTTTCGTATCCACGGCCTCTTGCAAACGAGTCGCAGCTTTTCTGAAGTCCGCAGTCAATTCGAGGTATTCAGGGTCATCATCGACGGCCACCCACAACTCGCCCTCCGTGACCATTTTCATATTTGAGATCGCTTCATTGATCATGTCGAAATTGTGGGTCGTCAATCCTTCCAATATCAATTGTGAATACATTAACTTTGAACGCATAAAGTCTCTGCGCGCGATCCGTTGTGAGTCCCCAGGTAGCACCACGCCAGGACTTTCTTCTTGTTGCCAAGTCATTGCCAAACACGTCACCAACAAGGTGACTGAGCACAGAATTATCAGCAAACGATTCATACAAAAACTCCCTTTAAAGGCCTGCTGGACCCAACTGGAATAATTGCATCTTCCAAGCTGGTTACTTAGGCTATTTTGGATTGCTCGAGCACATCCAGTGTCATTCGTAATACAAGCTCGGCCGCTTCCCACTGCCGATCCATACGCGATCTTTGCTGCAATGAAAAAAAACGTGGCTCGATATCGCTCACGAGTTCACGCTGGCGTTTCGCCGCACCGATCCAAACCATGGGCCCCTCTTCGGTAGCCTCTGTTTGCAGGTGTCCGGTAACAGCCACTGCCAGATCAGCTTGCGATGTTTTAGAAAGCACGGAGCGTGCCATTGCTGCCGTAACCTGAGGACAAACTGACGAATGTTCCAAAATTTGTTGGGGGTCGATTTGCAGCCAATCCTGTTTGGTCTCATTTTGGTAAGTTGCCGCGGAACCGCATAAGTAGGCTGAAATGCCGGGGATACCGGCCATCACAGCGGAGACCAACCCTGCTGTGCAGCTTTCTGCGAACACAATTTGCAAATTTTGACGCTTTAATTCCAACGATAGCTGCTTCGCCGTTTGGCACGCAGAGTTGATTATTTGTTGGTTGATCAGAGGGTGGTTCACGCGGTAAAGTCCCTTCCCTTGGGCGAATTCGCACTACGAGGTGCGCAGGGCGACCCAAAAACGGTAAGTTATTGTCCAAGACCCTCATTGGTTGCGAGAAAATGATCTGGGCTTGGCAGTATCCATCAGCCTAGCGGATCATTATTCAGGATGCAGCCTGTACGTTTTAAATTAACGCAATTCCAGGTTTGCCATTCCGTTTCGGTAAAGCAAACCAACCCGCACAAAACAAATCCGGTTTAAGAAATCAACCGACGTTATCACATGAAACGAGATCCGCTGCGTGTCACGACGCTAACCAAAATATTACGAGCTTTCCGTCGTGTACTAACCCGAAACGAGTGGGTAATCTGGTTGTTGGGACTGAAACGCCACGATGGAAAACCAACCGAACGAGGCTT
>JAAEPL010000650.1 GCA_024232675.1 Planctomycetaceae bacterium | reverse complement strand
TGTCGGGCAAGTCATCAAACACTGACCTGCCCGATTGACGACCGCTTTCGCGAGTTCTTCTGTGGAAAAACCAAATGCCAAGATGGCCAACCCCGCACGACCATCAGGTGTGTCTTCCGCGGGTAAATTCGTTTCAATCGCTACCTCAGCATCGCACCCAATCACCGATGTTCCATACCCACAAAACTCGCGAGCCGCGATCTCCAACCATTGGGAATTAATTGCGGTGATAATCACACGCGTGTACTTCATTTCGAAGGCTTCGGCGAAAGTATCTTCGATCCGCGAATCAGCAAATGAAATTTCGCTCATGTGTTTGTCTTTCTTACGACCTATCGAAACCGGGAGGGCATTTCAGCTTACCTGAGAACGCGGTGTCATTCCTTACGACCCGTGGCATGCGAACGCCGGAGCCTGGCGATTCACCGGTTAAATAAGACCCCACTTTTTTCTCAGCCACCACTCGTAGCTCAACAAACCGGCAAATAACAAAACAAAGGTCAGAGCATCAAAAAAAGTGTCACCCAGCTGCCACTTCGTCGGCACGTCAATATTCATTTTGGGCGACAGCTCAGCTAACTCGTCCAAGACCACAGGAAAGGCCTCTGGCTCGACCATCTGCCCACCAAAATCGGCAGTCCGCTCGGCCAGTCGATTCAGTTGATCGGGATCCGCTGCCGGATTGGCTTGCTCTTTGTCATTATCAAACACGACGAACTGTGCTTCAGCTTGCCCGATCGGCTTGTCGTTTCGTGACGCTGTCACTTGAATCGTATAGATACCTGGTGCTTCTAGCTGTTTTCGATCGATTTGTGATTGTCCACCATTGACGACCGGAATGCCCGTTGACTCACCGGCGGGATCAATCAGAACTCCCTCAAATTGCGCATCCAGTATTTGCTGGCTTGTTTCGGTCTGCGCTTCTGCGGTGAAGCGTATGGGAATGTTCGGCTTGAAACGCCTCTGTGGTAAATCAATTCTCACATTCTCGCCCGACATATTGTCTTTGAATGCCAGCCACAAAACGACTTGCCGCCAAAATCTTTTGTGGATATCCGCGAAACCATGGGTCCACCACAAATAAGTTGTGTCGGCAGCCATTGCCAATACCCTGCCGCCGTTACGATACCCAACCAATAATTCTTCCCCGCCAGCACCCTCCAAGATAACACCCGCAGTATCTTTCAACCCGACGAATCGGTTGGCACCAACGAACGCCGGTAATTTGTCCCAAATAGATTGGTTCTCGTCAGGATCGCCTAACTGAGTGATAAAGTGACCCGAGCGGGGCACCGCTTTTAGTTCATTTGAGTTGTGTAATTCGTCGCGAATCGGTTCTTCGAAATCCTGTTTTTCATCAAACTCCATTTTGATGGGCAGCACGTCTGCCAAAGGGGTCGACCGATAAAGCCCGGGGCCAAAGCTTTGATACCCGCCGATCATGATCAACCCTTTTCGTTTGTTGATCACGGCATCTGCCAGTGCGTTCAAATTGCTTTCGCCGGTCCCTCGTCGATACAAGGCACGGGAATCCACGTTGTGCAAGATGAAGACGTCGTAACTGTCATCGCTGAACAGTTCGGTCTTGTCGAGTGGCCACCGCGCCTCGTCACGTCGGTCCATATGCAATTGATCCAGCTGAATGTCTTTATAAGACCCCAAAGAACGGATCAGGAAAGAGACTTCCCAGTTCAAACTCCCGTAAACATACAACACCTTCAAGCCGCCTTCGTTGACCGTGAGAAACCCTGGTAACTCATTGTTCCGCGGTGAAATCTCATCCGGTTGGGGTTCGGCTCGCACAATCAACTGATACTGCCCAGCCTTCTCGGGCGTGTAACTGAGTTCCACCGTGGAGGTTTCAGCTTTCTGAGTAAATTCCTTTCGCACCGTATCGACGACTTCTTCATTTCCCTCTTCGTCAATGACAATCAACTGCACAGGCACTTCCTGATTGGCAAAGCCTCGTGCGTTAATACTGGCGGAAACCGTGAGGGTGTTCTTCACCCAACAGGTGAACTGATCAGCCATATTTTCGACGGAAATATCTGCAAACTGATCCGTTTGAGCTGCTTGCCCAAAGGGGACAGCCACGAGTGGTGTTTGCGTGTCTTCCAGTAACTTACCGGCTTGTGCTAATTCAATTTCCGGATCCGCCGCGTTCTGGCGACCATCTCCCATCATCACCAAGCCCAGTAAACGCTGGTCACGGACAGAATCAATAATTTCATAAATTGCCGTACCGGCGTCTGATTCTCCATCCGTCGGTTCGTCGGGAATCACCGGCACGCCGTCAATCGTATCCAGAGGCTTCAACCGATTGCCGTAAGAATAAAAACGAACATCAATGTTTTGATCCGCAATCGATTCGAGACGGTCACGGTTTTCCTCCAGCAACTCTGTCATCGACTCCCAACGATTCGGACCGGTCGCCATATGGGACAACTTCATAGAACGCGAGTAATCCAGCATGATCGCCAGTACAGCCGATTGACGTTGGCTGACGGTGGAGATGATACCCGGCCTCAGCATCGCCAAAATCACCATCCCGATCAGTGTTAAACGGATCACAAACAATTTCCGTTTTTGAGATGCGGCCAGCTTGGTAGCGTTGGGACCCATCAACAGCGCAGCGGCCAGCACGGCGATGATCATGAGAATGATCCAACCCTGAGCCACTGGTTGCATGGTGAATTGATCCACTTCGTCTCCGTCAACCTACTTTTTTATAAAACCGATTCGACATGATCAGTTCGAGGGCTAACAGAAGCCCCAACGAAAGCGCCAACACGGGATAAAACTCTTGTCCCAAACGCGTGGTGCCTTGTTGCCGCACAAGTTCCTCGCGTTCCCGAGCTAACTGGAATCGGTCTTCGCCTAACATGTTCGTTAAGTCATCCAAGTCGACCCGCGTCAGATTAGTGATATCGGGTGACATGTTGGTACTGAATCCTCGCAAAACCGTTTGATCGTTGAATTTACCTTTCAAGCGGTAGGTCCCTGGTGTGTCCGTAAATTTGTAACGCAGGAAATTTTCAGCACTGGCTACACGTACCGGTTCCTCATCACGTGGAGAGAACAACCGGTATTCAGAGGGCATGATATTGATGTCATTAAACAGCGTCACCGATTGCTCGACAGAGAGGTTGATGCGATCGCGATTGCTGGACGCCAGATACTCGGCAATCTCGGAGACCAACAAGACCGCTGGCCACACCGTTTTGCCACGCCCGCTGTTGAAAAGCTCGTTCCACGATTCTCGATTCTCCGGACGCACCGGTTCCGTGATCGGCGTCGTCATACAGATCACCCGACCTTCGCCCAAATCACGCTGCAAGATGGCGCCGACGCCGTCCGTAAAACGAGCCACGATTTGCACATCTGGATCATTCGGGTCGATATCCATTTCCCAGTGTCGATAAATGGGGAAGGGCTGCCAAATGCCACGACTTGCCTGCGAACGAAACGCGCTGAATATTGGATGGGACAGGTTTTCCATGGACAGGAAACGATCCCCCTGCTTGCGAAACCAATCCCGCCCCAAGGGCCCCGGCAGGACACGCGTGGCCGCCTCGCTACGAAAAGACTCGTCCGGCTGTTTATCGCGGCTGAGTGCGTTGGCGCCTAGAAACAACGCCAAACTGCCTCCTGCTTCCACATAAGGCTGCAAGATATTAGTCCACAAGGCATCCGGAATCGGCCGCGGATCCAATAAAAACACGGCACTGTAATCCGACAGCGGTTCCCCTGCCAATTTATCCTGAGGCACCGTTCGCACGTTGAACATGCCACCGGCCGTCTCCAATGCGACGGACAGATTGTAGGGTGTGACATCGTACGGATGTGCAATCAACACCGGCCAACTCGGTTGCACATCAATCGTAAAAAAACGTCGATCATCGACCTCTAGAGAATCACCGCCTTCGATTTCAACCCAGCCATGGTGGACCCCCTCCACTAACTCATCCTGCAAAATTAATTTACAGGGTGTCGTGGTATCGTCACCAACTTTGACGTTGGTAATTCGAGTCCAGTACTCTTCGGGCACCAATGTCTCGCCATCTTGCCACACGGGTCGGGTTAGATCAGGTTTCTCCAGGTACATTTTCAACAACAACTCAGCACCCGGACCCTTCGAGCGAATTTCAGTTTCCAGCTGCAGTTCACCATTTACCGGGATGGAGCTCGCCGAAAGCCTGAGGGCGCCAAGAGAAAAATTCTGAGGATCTTCCACGCCTGAATCAAGAATAAACAAAGCGACATCAGGGTGTTGCTCAAGCAGATTTTGCAGGTCGTCCCCTGTGTCAATCCAAGCTGATTCACTGAGGTCCGTGAAGAGGTAAAGTTCTTTTCGTTCAAAATCCGAATCGACCAGAAACTCAATCGCCAATTCTAACGAGCCCGGGATCGGCTCGGCGGCGTAATTGATATCCAGAGTTTCGACTCTTTTTTGCGCGGCACTGACATCGACGGAGAAGAAGGGATAGTCATCCCCAATCTCCATCACAGCAACTTTGCTGCTGAGTGGCATTTGCTTTATCAACCAAAGTGCCTGGTCCTGCACCTTTTCCAATAGCGTCTGGTTTTCTCGGCGAAACGACATCCGCGGGGAGTTATCGACCAAGATCACCGCTCCGACCGGAGCCTGTTGGTCTGCCAAAATATGGCTACTGTCTTCGCTCGTTGCCGATTTCAGCGTGTAACCCGTGTAAGTGATCAGCAGAGCCAGAATAGCACCGGCAATAATACTCAGTGGAAGATTGGCTGGCTTCGACCAAACCAGTGCATAAATCAAAATGGGAATCACCAACAAGCACAACAGGCCGCCGACCCCCACACCCAACCAATTTCCAAAGGCGCTGGAAACGGTGCTGGGTTTGGCAAACGCCGCTGCTACGGCCAACAACACTAAACACCGTAACAAAAGCAGTAACCAATGCCGCAAATTCAAGCTGCGTTGGTTCGAGGAATGCATCTCTTTAACGAAACGCAACGCCGGAAACTTGATCACCTTAGGTTTGGGCCGCATCAGTAGATGCAGCACGATGGGGACCAGTACCAACAGGCCTCCCAATCCCAAAATTAACATGTGCGCTACGGCCATCCCTAAAACCTCGCTTGCCGACTGTGGAGGTATTCAACCAGGGCGCGGTCGAACTGCATACTCGTATCCAATGGCACGTAATCCACACTGCCTTTGGCACAACGCAGAGTAATGTCTTCGCGAAAAGCCTGTATTTCTTTCAAATAGTCGGCACGAAAAGCGCTGGCGTCTACCTTTAACTTTTCTTGCGTTTCTGAATCTTCCAGCTCACAAATCCCCGTAAATGGAAAATTCACTTCCGCTTCATCCAATACATGAAACAGAATCACGTCATGTCCGTTGTGTCGCAAGCGAAAGATGGAATTAAACACATCGTCAACGTTGTCTAACAGATCGGTAAAGATCATTACGAGCGTTCGCGTGCGCAACATCGCTGCCAATTGATTCAAACTGTGAGCAAGATTGGTCTTTCCCTCGGGTTTCAGACGCGCCAAGATCGTCAACAGGTTCCCCAGATGATTTCGCTTCGAACGTGGAGGTAAACTACTGGAGATCGTCTCCTGAAACGTCACCAGCCCGACGGGGTCTTGCTGCGAAATCATCAGGTAGGCCAAGGCCGCAGCCAAGCAAACCGAATAATCAAATTTAGTGAGCTCTTGCTGATAGGTGTATCCCATCGACTCGCTGGAATCCATGATCAGCATTCCGCTGATATTGGTTTCGGCTTCAAACTTCTTGATGTAATACTTGTCCGTTTTTGCGAACAAAGACCAATCGATATGCGCCGGATCGTCGCCGTAAGAATATTTACGATGCTCACTGAATTCCACACTGAATCCGTGATAGGGACTGGCATGCAAACCTTGAAGAAACCCTTTGACAACAAACTGTGCGCGCAGATCCAAGCGTTTGATCTGATTGATGACTTCTGGTTTCAGGTATTTTTCGACGGACATTCCGTTTCCTGCCGTTGGTTGCCAATGCTCAACGCTTTCGTCCCAAGAACGTGCGTTTCTGATTTCTCTCGTTAGTCCAGGCTGCGATAGGCTGCCAAGCCGTGCAGGCCTCCCTCACGTCCGAACCCGCTTTCTTTGTAGCCGCCAAATGGCGACGCCGGATCGAACTTATTATACGTGTTAGCCCACACCACACCGGCGCGCATTTGTGAGGTCAAATTAAAGATCTTGGAGCCCTTATCTGTCCACACACCAGCGGATAATCCGTAAGGTGTATTATTGGCTTTTTTGATTACTTCGGCGACCGTGCGGAACGTTTGCACCGCCAAGACCGGGCCGAAGATCTCTTCCTGAGCAATTTGACTGGACTGGGCAACTTCGCAAAACAGCGAAGGTCGACACCAAAAACCCTTTTCGGGCAGGTCGCATTCCCAGGCAAAAAACTCGGCGCCTTCTTGTTTGCCAATTTCAATGTAATTCTGAATCGTCGCCAATTGTTTTTGACTGTTGATCGCTCCGATATCCGTGTTCTTGTCCAACGGATTACCCACCTGCAAGGATTTCATGCGGTGTTTTAATTTTCCGAGCACCTCTTCCTGGACCGATTCCTCGACGAGCAACCGACTTCCGGCACAACAGACGTGTCCTTGGTTGAAGTAGATCCCATTGACGATCCCTTCCACAGCCTGATCAATCGTGGCGTCGGCAAACACGATGTTGGCCGCCTTGCCACCCAATTCCAACGTGCTGCGTTTTGTCGTTCCGGCAATCGCATGCTGAATCTGTTTACCGACTTGCGTCGAGCCGGTGAAAGCAATCTTGTCCACTCCGCTATGATTAACCAGTTCCGCTCCGACCTGCCCGTGGCCCGTGACAATATTAACCACCCCGGGTGGCAGACCTGCCTCTTGAATAATCTCCGCTAGTTTGAGAGCCGTTAAGGAAGTCGTTTCCGCCGGCTTTAACACTACGGTATTGCCACAGGCCAGCGCCGGGGCAATTTTCCAAGCTGCCATCAACAAGGGAAAATTCCAAGGAATTATCTGACCCGCTACTCCTAGCGGGCTTGTGACTCGGTTGGGAAAGGCATAGGGCAATTTGTCTGCCCAACCTGCGTAATAGAAAAAATGGGCGGCCGCCAAAGGGAGATCAATGTCGCGGGACTCGCGAATCGGCTTCCCTCCATCCATGGTTTCGATAACTGCCAATTCCCGAGACCGCTCCTGAATCATACGAGCGATACGAAAGATGTACTTCCCACGCTCTGTTCCAGAAAGTCGCGACCAGTATTTTTCATAACCGACCCGCGCAGCTTTGACGGCACGGTCGACGTCTTGAGCCGTTGCTTCCGTAATCTCTGCCAGCGATTCTTCCGTTGCTGGATTGATGGTCTTGAACGTCTGCCCCCCTGTCGAGGGCACAAATTCCCCACCAATGAATAGATCGTAGTGGTCATTCAGCTGAATGTGATCCGTGCTTTCAGGTGCGGGATCCCAATCCCAGGATTTGGCAGCGGCGGGTAACGGAGTGGGTTCGTTCATAAATTCTTTCTGGCGAGGATCGTATCGGATCTCAAACGCCCATCCGATCTAGTCTATCGAGAAGTAATCTGACGATTGATATATCCCGGTTTCCTGTTTAACTATTTGCATCAGCACATCGTTTGCCAAGCTACTGGCTCCAAATCGAAACCAATGGTTGTCCAGCCATTCTATACCCAGTGTCTCTTTAACCATGACCAAGTAATGTAATGCCAGTTTGGCACTGGAAATTCCACCCGCTGGTTTCATGCCAACCATCTGACCGGTTTTTAAGTAGTGATCGCGTATCGCTTCCAACATCACGAGGGTTACCGGCATTGTGGCAGCCGGTTTTATTTTACCAGTGGATGTTTTTATAAAGTCTGCCCCCGCAGCAATTGCAATATCGCTGGCTTTTCGAACTTTATCAAAAGTGCCCAGTTCCCCCGTCTCTAAAATGACCTTCAAGCGAGCATGGCGACAGGCCTCTTTGACTGCGCTGATCTCGTCAAAGACATACTGCAAATCACCGTGATGGAACCGTCCCCGAGAAATCACCATATCAATTTCATCCGCACCACTATCCACCGCCATTCGCACGTCTTCCAATTTGATCGGTAGGGAAGAGTTGCCGCTGGGAAAAGCAGTCGCCACAGAAGCGACCTTGATGCCCGTCTCCGCGACCTCTGATTTAGCCAACTCGACAAAATTGGGATAGACACATACTGCGGCAACGGTGGGTAAACCCGGGACCGCATCGTGCAAGTGCCGAGCCTTATAACACAACTGGCGGACCTTACCGGCGGTGTCCATGCCCTCCAACGTGGTGAGGTCAATCATGCTCAAGACCATCTTCAGGCCTTGCATTTTCGCCGTCTTTTTGATGCTTCGTGTGGTAAACCTGGCAGCGCGTTCCACCACGCCAACTTGATCTACGGTCGGTGATACGATGGAAAACGCATTCAAAGTAAAAAACCCGGGTCAGACATGAGATTCTTCTATCTTAGCTAATCCGGCGGCAGGCGGTGAGTGGGAACCTGTAATCGGTCAGGTAATTCCCCTTGGCGGACGTCTGCTGCCTGATTAATGCCAAGTATTTCCCTTCTGCTGAATTCGAAACCAAGACCCTTTAAGCCAACAGACTGTCGCTATCGACCGCTTGCTTGACCATCGACCCCATGAAATC
>JAAEPL010000649.1 GCA_024232675.1 Planctomycetaceae bacterium | reverse complement strand
CCGGTTCAAAATGAGCCTTGATGAAATTCGTTTCCCCCAAAGTGACGGTCATTTTCGACTCAAGCCCTAGTTTTCCTACGCCGCTCCAATGCACAAACCGATAACCGGGCAGAGGTACGGCTTCCACCTGAATGGGAATATCTTGCATATACAAACCATCCCAAGGGAACTGGGCAATCTCCAGCGTGCTGAAACGGATAACTCCCCGGCCATCATAATTCACATTCAACTGGACATTCGCGGGACCGGGCAGTTCGAAAAACTTGGTCATTTCTTGGTAGAGGTACTCGGGGCGATCTTCCGCGAAATCGATCGTCTGTTCCACTTGCTCGCCCCAAAACATGAACTCCAGTTCTGATTTCCAGCATTCCCGATCGCGCCGTTTCTCGATTTTAACCCGTTCATGAATTTCCCCGATCAAGCCCTCCACGTAATCAGCGGAAAGAGTCGTGTTCAGGTAGTCGCACAAACGATTGATAAAGATGATTTGAAATGCTTCATTTTTGATGAGTTGAGCGAACAGCCAACTTTTTCCACGACTTTTTCGGGCGTACTTGTGAATCCACTCTGAATCCGGATTGAGCCAGTGATCCCAATCAAAAGCAATGGACTGCCATTTACCACCCGCCGCCCGAGGACGCCACAAACGAGAATTGGAGGTAGGGTCACCCTTCACTGTATAAATTTCATAAATCCAACAATCCAGGAAATTAGGCATGTCGATCCATTCACAGAGGCGATCATAAACAACCTCACTAGTCATATCGCTTGCTTTGATATATTCCTCCATCGCTCGATAGGCATCTCCGTCGCCTTGGTAGGTTTCAAAGGCGTAACCATCATCCCATCCATACGCCGGGTTGATCATATCAATGTCCCCAGCCCCGGGGTAATGCTCTTCGATGAAGTCTTTGTTCTTACGCTCCATCACATTGTAAAGCCCCCAATATTCACCATTTAAAATGAGCACCGCGGGTTGATAAGCCTGCATGATTACACTGGAGCCCATCTCTTTATTCACCTGATACATCAACTCGTTGCGAATGCGGTCTCCGCCTCGCCAGATTTCCGCATCCTCGTGTCCGGCATAGTTACAATCTGCCCTGACCACTACTCCGTCGAAACTCTCGCGATCGATATCTTCAAATATTTTGTATTTGATTTTTTGGTTACCAAATCGCTGGCCGGCAGTAAGGGTAAGAGATTTCTTCGCAAAGTTCCGCGAGAAACTCCCCTGCAACTTGACCCCGCCATTGATTGAAAATGCCTTTTTCCGGTCAGCCGTGTAATAGGCGGCATGGGCTGGTCGTTCGATGTATGCCCACGTGTTCTTCTCATGAAGAATCCCATTCTCCTTGTCCCACAGAAATTCGGGGTCCACAGTCACCGCCAGCACGGGCAGGGTGTATTGAGTTTCATTAAT
>JAAEPL010000648.1 GCA_024232675.1 Planctomycetaceae bacterium | reverse complement strand
CAGGGGTATCTTCAGCAATCAAACCGATGATTTAACGACTTTAAGAAACGAACTTGAGAATCGATTTGACATGGTGGACATCGAATTAATAGGCTGTGTAGCCATCTTCAAACTACGTTAAACAGCCGAGCGGCCCTCTCTAAATTTTCTTATCGTGCCACCGATGAAGGCCCTGAGCCTTAAGCTAACCCAACGGAATTTCCCTACCCCCGCCAACCTGTTAACCTGACCGTGCCCGAGAATCGGCTTTCCATTTGGTGCCTACAAATTACCGATGACACTGACTAAGAAAAAAACTGTTTGGTCACGCGGCAAGTGGGACCCCCGCTTGGGGATGCTGGCCTGCAGCATGGCGGCTCTGGCCGTCGGTGGCGCATGTCATTTTTTCGGGATGCCACCCCAAGCAGCTCTCATGGCGGGTTTAGCGATGTTGATGGCGGTCTGCTGGGTCACCGAAGTCGTACCTATTCCAGTGACTTCGTTATTCCCATTGGCACTCTTTCCAATCTTTGGCGTCGCAGAACTCAACGAGGTGGGCGTTAATTACGGCAAGCCCGTGATCTTTCTCTTTTTGGGCGGTTTTTTACTAGCTCTCGGATTGCAGCGATCGAATGTTCATCGGCGAATTGCCTTGCGAATCATCGATCAGGTGGGAAGCCAACCGTCCCGTTTAATTCTCGGCTTTATGCTGGCCACTGCACTATTAAGCATGTGGATCAGCAACACAGCCACCGTATTGGTGATGTTACCCATTGCGATGGCGCTGCTGACAGAGACCGCCCAAAATGATATTGAGCCCGCGTTACAAAAACGCTTTGGACTGGCCTTAATGTTAGGCATTGCTTATTCAGCCGATATTGGTGGCATGGCCACACCCGTCGGCACCCCGCCCAATCTTGTTTTTTTGGAATTGGTATCCGAATTAGTCCCCGGTCGCGACGGCACCGGATTTGGTCAATGGATGATGCTAGGCATTCCTTTGTCAGCAACCTTTCTCACTTGTGGCTGGTTGCTGTTAACGCGAGTGATTTTTCGGTTCCCCAACGGCGGTTTATTTGCTGAGACCAATGCCATTCGGGAAGCCCGGCAAACGCTGGGGCCGATTCGTCGTGATGAAATTTTATCCGTCACGATTTTTGCCGCAGTCGCTTTCTTGTGGATGACCAGTGATGGGCTGCAGCTGGGCGATTGGGGTGTGCCTGGGTGGCGAGAATTACTGCAATTAGAGATGGCGGGCGATGCCAGTATCGCCATTGCCGGGGCCTGCCTTTTATTCCTGATTCCCTCTAAAGATCACCCGGGTGAGACGTTGCTGACTTGGGAGCAAACGACAGAGATTCCATGGGGATTACTGCTGCTGTTTGGCGGCGGCTTCGCTCTAGCCAGTGGTTTTCAAGCGAGCGGGCTTTCTAACGAGATTGGAAATGCCTTGATTGGCTTAAAGGGGATGCACCCAATCGCCCTCATTTTGATCGTTTGCTTTACCATTACATGCCTAACGGAAGTGACCAGTAACACCGCCACCACCACGCTGATCCTGCCAATTTTGGCCGAAGCTTCGGATGCGTTAGGCATCGACCCTCTACTGTTAATGATCCCGGCAACTCTTTCGGCCAGTTGCGCGTTCATGATGCCGGTGGCGTCTCCCACTCAAGCCATCGTTTTTGGCAGTGGCTATGTACCGATTCGGCAGATGGTGCGTGCCGGGATCTGGTTTAACTTACTTGGCATCGCGTTGGTCACGTTGCTTTTCAGTATTTTGGCGGGCCCCGTTTTCGGTGTCGTCTGGTAAAGCCTAGTTGCAGGTCGAGCAAGATGAGCAACCGCGACAGTTTCGACCAGTGGCAGGACACCATTCATTGGGTGCTAACTGGCAGCCAGAGCCTCTACCAAAACGCCATGTCAATCCGCCGCCCAAGAAGTAACTGCTTACGTTGGCCGATGTCAAACCATAATCCGCACTCGCGTCCAACATCGTACCGCAGAACATATCAAGATCGATTCCGGGTAGTACATTGGGAACTCCCACACCACCAGTCAGGCGATGTTGATTAATATTTGAGGTTAAACCTTGCGCGAATTGAATCGCATTAGCAGCCCCAGGCGGTGTAATTCCAGCGATCACGTCACCGACCACATCAACCATGGCTTCTTCTGCCCATACGTAACCACCACGCAGCTTGAATCGTCCCGCGTCATATTGCGCCCCGAGTTGAATCACCAATTGGTTTTCGTAAACCGCATTAAACAAACTGGCGTCTTCCCAAAACTTGTAAATTACGTCGGCAGCTAAAAGTAATCGACCATTCGCAAGTCGATTGTTAGAAACACCAAAGGCGACGTTGGGTGGCAAATCCATCTCAATATCGAGCGGAATACTCGGCCCTGCCGTAAATGGCTGCAGGGTAATGGCATCTTCAAAAACAAACTTCTCTTGCGTCTGATAGTAACCACCAATCCGCGTGCATTCGTTCACGTTGTAATTAACGCCAACCGAACCTCGCAAGCCGTATGCAGGAGTCGCCTTGGAACTGCCCACGAATAAGCCGTCAAACAACCCAATCCCCACTCCTAGATTAGCACCGACGTACAACCGATCTGTCAGGCGCACTCCAATGCTGGGTTGAAAGTGGAGCACCTGGAGGGTGACCGCGGCATTGTTTGTGTTCGAGTCTGCGGCAAGATCTACTCCCAAGCCAGCGGTCGATATGAGAGCGACACCTGCCGTGAAGGATCGACCGCGAGCGGTGAAATCCTGCGAAATCCCGATATTACCTAACGCACTTCCCGGCGTACCTGATGTCACATCGAAAGGTTTCACACCGGGCAAAGCATCGGTCCCACGGTGCGAAACTTTGTAATCGGGATCCGCCCATGCTCCACCAAAAGTAACTTGAGTCCCCCGAAAGTAACCCAGCGTCGAGGGGTTGCCATTAATGGCCGAAAGCAAATCTTGTGGATCGGCAACGCTGACCCCACCCATCCCACCGGAAGCTGGCATCAAGGTGTTTTGTAACTCAACCCCGTAGCTTTGAGCGAAAGCGTGACCGGAAGATAAAAGTAACCCACATACAAAAACCAATCCGACTAGGCCGTTTTTCATCGTACTCATCAATGCAGTCATATTGCCCTCAACACTCAATCTATCTGTGTTTGGTAGTTCCCCGTTATGATGTTCGGAATATGGCACTCATTACTTGTTGTCAATCTATGCTAATTATTTCACCTGAGACGGTCTCAACATTAAAATATGCGGGTTAGGACGACCCACTTTGTTAGTTCGAGGACGCTAGCGGTATTACTCAGTGATCATTCTTTACGCTCTTGCAGCCGTCTTTATTACATTCACCACATTATGGTCGATCGGCGCACTTTTTTTTGACGCTGGTGGACTGACGCGATGGGGCGTTTTATTGTCGTTGGTGTGGGTCCTGCTCACGCTGGTAATATTTTTCACACTCAGCCCATTCTTACTCGCCTTAACCGTTTACACGCTGTTATTTGCGATGCTGCTTGGGTGGTGGTTTTCTTTGCGACCATCACACGATCGGGACTGGGATCCCAACTTTGAACACCTTTCACAGATTACGATGGATGGTGATGAGGTAACCATCACCAACGTGCGGCACACCCTTTACCGGTCGCTGGAAGACTACGATTGCCGCTGGGAAACTCACAAGCTGAAGTTATCTGATCTAAGGGCCGCGGACGTCATGATTTTGTTTTGGGGTAGCGACGCCATGTGCCATCCCAGCCTCACCTTTGATTTCGGTAATGGCAATCACATTTGCTTTTCCATCGAAGTGAGGTTTCGAAAAAACGATCCCTACCACGTACTAAAAGGCATCTACCGACAAAACGAATTGATGTATTTGGTGTGCGACGAACGGGACGCCATTCTGCGCCGCACCAAACATTCGCAAGGACATGCTGTTTACCTTTACCGTTTACAGCGAGATCAAACCACCGTTCAGCAATTATTCGAGGAGTACGCGGATGCGACGAATCGGATTGCCCAGCGTCCCAAGTGGTACAATTTACTCACCTCCAATTGCACTACAAATATTTTTTGGCAACGCAAAGGAGAGGTCTCTTGGGATTGGAGAATGCTATTTAACGGCAAACTCGATGAACTCCTCTATGATTGGGAACGACTCTACCAAGGTCATTCATTCGCCGACTTAAAAAAAGCCAGCCTGATCAACGATATCGCCAATGAAGCAGACTATGAAAATTTTGGTCACGAAGTCCGCGTGAACCTGCCGGGGTTCTAAGAGTCAATAAATTTTTCCGCATCCTCGTCGTGGATAAGCAATCCCAGGCTATCTTTTGCTTTCACTAGGATCACCGGCAAGATAATCACGCATGCATACCAGCAATCCCTTTCTGCTGATTGCTAGCTCGGCTGCAAAACATCTCTGCGTAACGGGCTTCTACCGTAAACCTTAAAACCGTTCACACTTGCCAACAGACCCACATCGAATCTAATTTGCCAAAGCCACCCCGTCTCGTCAGTTGTTACCCCAAAAGCGTCATTAACCAGCGATCCTCTACCCGACCGACACTATTTATACAAACGCCAATGTTGATGAATGTCCACGGAATCAGTTTTGAGAAATCGACCGGCCATGCGTAACATCACACTTGCAAGCATCCTGTTTTTGATGATGGTCTGCACACAATCCGAGCGAGTCATCGCGCAGGTACAGGCGACAATTTCCGAGGCCGAATTTGCCATGCAGCCATTGCCATCCGCAGCAGTGAATTATGCGGCCTGGCAGGAGACTTCCGAACCGCGCAAGTGGGAACCTGAGAGTGCCGAATCAGAGAATCCGTACTCGGAGCCGATGGAAACCGACCGTCACGATTTCACCCAATCTACTGAGGTCGTCGGATGTGGCGTGATTCAACTGGAGTACGGGTTTTTATACGCGTTCAAAGATGACAAGGATGAACAAGAAAACACGTTTACCACACCCGAGTTATTGATTCGTTATGGCCTCACCGACCGCCTGGAGATCCGCAGTCGCTGGAACGTGGCTTGGAAGTTCTTCAGTTTCGAAGAGGATATCGAGGGCATGCTCGATCCGCTGTTCAGTTTAAAGTATCGAGTCAGTGAACAACGACGCTGGGTGCCTAACTCAGCCTTGGAATTACGAACGACGGTTCCCTTGGGAGGTGATGACCTGAGCACTGGTCGTTGGGAGCCTGGGATCGATTTCATCTACGGCTGGGAATTCGGCGAGTTCTTCTCCCTCACTGGTTCCACAGGCGCTACCGCAAATGGATTGGCAGACATTGCTTTTATTGACGCCACCTTTGATCCCCGCGACCAATTTTTTGCTTGGACCCAATCTGCGGCCTTAGGGGCCAAACTAACGGGCAGAACGACTGGCTATTTCGAGTGGTTTGGAATTTTCGCCAACAGTGGTGGCGAAGGCTACCGACCCAACTACTTGAACATTGGGGTCGATTACCTGTTCACAAAGAACATGCTTGTCGACGTCCGACTGGGCTGGGGACTTAACAACCATTCGGATGAGCTATTCGCGGGCATGGGCGGAGCGGTTCGTTTCTAACACCGCTCGCCAGCTTGGGAGACGTTGAAACACCGAAACTCTGCTTGCGGCGTCGCCACCACGGCTCCTTACCAAAGCTCTGCCACCTGACTTTAATAGTCTTTCTGCGGCAAACTCTGACATTCCAGAGAAATCACCTGTTGGACCAGCGATTAATTCGTGATCATTACATGATGACTTGTCGGTAAGAACTACCGTTCACCTCCCCACTCATCGGAGCAACATTCTCATGTATAGAACTGTGATTCGAACGCTTATCCCTTTGGTGCTTACGCTTCCTGCTGGAATCGTACTTGCTCAAGCATCGCCGCCTTCTAGCGTCGAGGAAAACACCCAACAGATTCAAGCGGCGATCCAATCTTATGTCACAGCATTCAATGCTCGCGATGTAGAAAAACTGGTCGCGCACTGGTCTCCCGACGGCGTCTACACACGGCGTGACAACGGGGAGCAAGTATCCGGCAGAGAAGCGATTTCTCAAGTACTCCAAACTTACTTCAGTGAAGCTGCGAGTGCACCTCAATTGGTCGTTGCGAGCGAGTCAATT
>JAAEPL010000647.1 GCA_024232675.1 Planctomycetaceae bacterium | reverse complement strand
TTTCAAGGAAGGAAACTGGCCGAACTCTGTGAGTTTGATTATGCCACACGAGGACACGGCTGATCTGACCCCTTTTTCGAATTTTGGGACAGAAAGGGACGATTCAAACAGGTTTACTCTGAATTGCGAGGCGGGGAATGGCAGGAGTCCTTGGCAGTATACCTTCGAGCGTGAATTGCCGATAGGTGGTTCAGCCTCGGCGATGCTTTCCCTCCCTTTGAGAGGATGAGTATTCCGAAGTTAAAACTCAGCGACCAAATTCGCCGAAAAACTCAAACAAAAAAAGGAAGGATCCAACCTTCCACAAAATGTGTCGGGTGAAGACGTCCTAAATAAGGATAGACTTGAACAGGGCAGGGGTATACATTTTACCTGTCACTGAGTCAGGACGACTCTGGGCATGGACAAAATTCCGAACCTGGCACGCCAAAAACAAAGAAAAACCACAAAAACCAAAAATCATTGCAGATGTCACTGGACGGAAAATTCCCTTCAGCCGAGGCCATGGCCTGGGCTTACGTTTTCTTATCTTGAACAGGTTCTTCCTGATTCGTATTTGTCCTCATTGTTCAACAGTGGATCCAATTAAAGCAAGTACTCAGGATCCTAACGACTTGAAGTAGTTGTAAACATTTGTAACCTTTTCTTATCAAGTTCTCTTCATAACTGTATAAATTTACAATATGGATTCATCTCGTGTGAATCCCCCACCCAACTCTGGTGACCCCGATCGGGAACGGGAGATATCAGAACGTATCACAGCGGAACTTGGCTTGCCTGGAGAAAAGCCACGACAACCAGAAATATCACGGCAACCAGACATATCCCAACAACCGGACGCGTCATGTCGACCGGATGACTGTGAGGATGTTTCCGACTCCTACTGGCAGCCTACGGACATAACGGCCGTAACCATTGCAAACCCCACTGCCCTTCTCAATCAGGGAAATCCCACGCCTGCACCCTCTCCATGGAAAAACCAACTTTTTAGTGAAATGGAACAGCACTTTGGGATTTCACCCCAGGTTGCCCCAAACCCAAGGGAAAAATGGGACAACGAGGCCTCTGAAATAGGAGGGGATCGGAATTTGTCTTCCTGTGGAAATCCCCAGGATCCTGAGTATCCTTATCGTTCCCTGCCTACTCCTGCTTTCTACGGCGAGAAACTGTATCCACGGGTATCGGACGAAGAAACTGGTCTACGAAAAGACCAGGGGACCAATCCCCCGACTCCTTGTCGACTGGATCAGACAACGACTTCAGCGCCGCCACCGTATGATTCGCGATTCTATACTGCCGCGAGAAAAGGGCACTATTTTGGATACGGGACCTCGGAGGAACAAACTATTGTGCAAGCACCGGACGTGGGGAATAAAGGTGGCAACGGGGATGACCCCGATTGTATATCACCCACGCAACGTGTCAATATCGCCGAA
>JAAEPL010000646.1 GCA_024232675.1 Planctomycetaceae bacterium | reverse complement strand
CCTCCCCCCCTCCCCCGAACTCCCCCTCCCGCCCTAAATAATCGGGCATAGGGGGCGGGGGTTTAGTTCTTTTCAAGCACAGTTCACTAGTTTATTCAGTTGTTTTTGCGCTCGTTTAGTTAGATATGCGGCGGTTTCGTTGATGTTAGAGTGTGTTTTTCGTCTTTTTTGTTGGTAGGCCACTTTCCGGTAGTTTGGGCTAGTTGTAGGGTATCATATTTTGGGTTATATCGTTCGATTTTTGCATTGGGCGTGCACCACACTCCTCGCATGCCGATTTGTGTGTTTTGCGCGGTTTGGTTGTGTGTGTTATATGGTCCGTTATGCTTGTCAGGTATGGCTGTTTTGGAGGTGGGATTTGGAGTTTTGTGGCCTATGGTGGTGGTGTGTGTCCCCCCCTGCGGGGGGATTCGTCTGCGAACTGGGTTGGTGTCCGTGCGTGGTGGGCTTGTGGCTGGGTTCTGTGAATTGTTGATGTCCCAAGGCGGGAAGTGGCCGAAACCACTCTCCGGAGGAGGCCGGGACCCTACCCGAAGGCGAGTGGGAAAAGTGTACTCGTACGGACGGGGTGTGTGTGTGCTGGGGGGCGCGGGAGGGGTTTGGGATGGGGATGGCGGTGAACTTCTATCGCTAGCACAGCAGAAGGGGTGTTTGGTTCGAGTGGATTTGGAGGGTGGTGGGGGGACCCGAGGGTGTGTGGGGCGTGCGTACGATGTGCGTACAGAACAGGTGTGTGAGGGGTGAGGGGGGTTAGGGGGGGGTCGCTGACCTATGTTTGGTGTGAGCCTGGGTTCAATGGGCTCGTCCTGCGTAGCGAAGGGCGCAGGGGGGAGCGGCAGGCGGGCGAGCTCCGGCATGGTTATTGATGACAGTAAGATAATGAAAGAGTAAAGGGATGTACGCAAGCTGGACGGGGGGGGTGGGGGGGTGGGAATGTGTGTGTAACGCGGTGGGTTGTCGGGGGATGTGAGGGTTGGGAGGGGAGTTGTATTTTGCAATTTGCCGTCGCCAGGGTGCGGTTGGGGCGAGGTGCTCCAACCGCGCACCGGTTTGCTGTTGAATGTGTCATATGTGCATCCTGGCAGGCTGCAAGAGAAAGAGGGCTTGGTGCACTCTTTGCAACGTCTGCAAGATGTGCGCATGGTGTGCATGGTGTGATTGTAGTTGTCCCGAGGTGGGAGCCGAAGCCTCAGGATTAGGCCTGGACCCTCACCCCCGCTAGAAGGGGGTGGCTATGGGTAAATTGCAGGGAATGTGTTGTTGTGTGTGTGCGCAGCATGGATGTGGTGTGCAGTGGGCGGGCGGGTTACTCACCCTGATTTCAGGCGCCGCAAGGATCGCCAGATGCTTGCGCAGGTCGTTATCGCGTCAAAATGGTGCCTGCGCGGTGGGCATGTGAGATTCGATTCAGCGGGTGTCGCGCACCATTGATACCCGGGTTGTGTGTGTTGAGGACTTTTTGTCTCCGGGATAAAACTGAACAGGCTGCCAGCGATGCTGAAGGGACTTCGCCGGGTTGTCGGGGAAGGCCCTAGAGCCGTGCGCCGAGGGCTGGCGCCGCAGGCGTTG
>JAAEPL010000645.1 GCA_024232675.1 Planctomycetaceae bacterium | reverse complement strand
TTGGTCACCCGTAATTCCAATATGCCCACCAAAATGGCCGCCAAAATGGCCGACGACACTAATTGGTAAATACATTAAAACTGACATAACTCCATGAATATTGCAGATAAAGTCACAATTTTGCTGTCTATGTATATGTTTTTGACCATGCCCGACACAATAAAGCCATCAAAAATAGTTTTCAATATACAGGTCACCTCTAAATGCAATATGGCCACCATTATGGCCGCCAATATGGCTCCCGAGCATATCAGATTTATACCCAAAAATAGTATTAATGACATTTAAAATAACCATAAAGTCACATCTGTGGTGTTTACGTATATGTTTTTAACTATTGTCAACCAGGTAAAGCAATAACAATCATTTCCAAGGGTATTGGTCACCCGTAATTCCAATATGGCCGCCAAAATGGCCGCCAAAATGGCCGACGACACTAATCGGTAATACATTAAAACTGACATAACTCAATGAATATTGCAGCTAAAGTCACAATTTTGCTGTCTATGTATATG
>JAAEPL010000644.1 GCA_024232675.1 Planctomycetaceae bacterium | reverse complement strand
TAATCCACAATGGCGGAACCCTGCTTTAGTGCCTCATGCCACGACATTCCTTAACGGCAAAAGATGGCTCGCTGAAATAGTTGAAGAGCGCAACGCACAAGACAGGGTTCATGGGAGCGTAACTACAGGGCCAGCGATGATCGTCTGGAAAGCAATGACTCAAATGTTTGGCAAGCAGTGGATAGACAGGCACGGCGAGACACCGATGCCGGTATGGGTGACGCAACTTAGTAAACTACCCGACGAGAAAATACGCAAGGGGCTGAGAGAGTGCGCAGATTCAGGTGCTGAATTCCCGCCGTCATTGCCGAGCTTTCTAGCGATGTGCCGCCGGCAGTCTGAAACGCTACCGGAATTCAAATCACTGCCGCGCCCGTGGCCCGAAGAGGGTGTGGCGAATAGCGGGTTTACAGAATTGAGAAAGATATTGAAATACAGGGAACCATGCGATGAAGGCTAAAAATCCATATTTTATTGGTGAGTTAACATGATCGAATCACCAGAAGACGCACTAAAATACATGCGTGACAACGCCAAGCCTCTAGCAGAAGCTAAGGCCACAAGGGTTTATCTAACGGAATACAGAAAGAGCCTGAAAGGGAGGTTATGCAGGGAGGCACCACCAGAGGCTAGGACCATCGACGATAGAAATAATTGGGCGTATAGCCACAGGGAATATACCGATCATCTGGACGCTTTAAGAATAGCGGTCGAAGATGAGGAAAGACTGAAATGGATGATGGTAGCAGCACAGGCCAAGGTAGAAATCTGGCGCAGCCAAGAGGCCAGCAATAGAGCAATCGACAAAAACCACCAATAAGGAGGCGATATGAAGACCTGTAAAAAATGTAACGGAACGAAACCGCTGGCCGAATTCTATAAGGATAAGCGCATGGCTGACGGCCACCTCAACCAGTGCAAGGCGTGCGTTAAGGTATATAGCAAGGCGTATGCCGCGGAACACCGGGAGCGCCGCCGGGAACATAAGAAATCGCACCGCGCGAAGAATCGAGAGCAGTACCGTGAGTATAGTAGGTGCGCGTACGAAAAAAATGGTGGCGCTGTAAGCGCCAAAGCCCACACCAAATGGAAAGCCAAAAACCCGCTGAAGAAGAAAGCGATTAATGCCGTCAGCCACGCGATCCGGACAGGCAAAATGGCAAGGCCTGACCTATGCGAGTGCTGCGGAGCCAGCGCCAGGGTGCAGGGCCACCACCCTGATTATAGCAAACAGCTTGATGTCCATTGGCTATGCCCACCTTGCCATAGCCAATGGCATATCAAGTACGGTGAAGGCCTTAACGGGAAAAACCAACCACAACCACAGAGGTGACACAATGAACGACGAATATTTAATTGAAGAATTAGAAAAAAAGATAAGATCATTACAGACGGAGGTCGACGCTCTCAAAGAGCGAAAGGAGGTATGGATTCCGGAGAAAGAAGGGGCCTGGTGGCTTACCCCCGGCCTTAAACCGCAATTACTTTGCACATATGATAGCGCAGCCGAAGTCGGTAATTCCTTCGCATCACAAGCAGCAGCCGAAGCAGCCGTTCCACTACGATACAATCAG
>JAAEPL010000643.1 GCA_024232675.1 Planctomycetaceae bacterium | reverse complement strand
GCGGTTTGGCACCTCGATGTCGGCTCATCACATCCTGGGGGTGAAGAAGCTCCCAAGGGTTTGGCTGTTCGCCAATGAAAGTGGTACGTGAGCTGGGTTCAGACCGTCGTGAGACAGGTCGGTCCCTATCTGCCGTGGGCGCACAAAACTTGAGGAGGTTCTTCTTTAGTACGAGAGGATTTGGAAGGACGTAGCTCTGGTGTACCAGTTGTCACGCTAGTGGCATGGCTGGATAGCTAACTACGGAAAGGATAAACGCTGAAAGCATCTAAGCGTGAAGCCATCTCCGAGATAAGGTTTTGTTCCCCTTGTGGGTGAAGTCCCCAGAAAGACGATCTGGTTGATAGGCCATATGTGTAAGTGCAGTAATGTATTTAGCTAAATGGTACTAACGGACGAACGCTTGACCACATATATCCACACCTCTTCTGATCCGATTCGTCGGGTCCGGAGAAAACGGTATATGATTATAGTTCAAGTTTATTTCAACATTACGTGAACAAGAATGGTGATTCCTGAGTCCGCTCAGAATCAACGGCCATCAATTCAATCCAAGTCGAAGATAAGGGCTGGTAGGGTGAATAAGCCTGCCAGTTCTCTTCCGGCGACCATATCAAAGTGGTCACACCTGTTCCCATCCCGAACACAGAAGTTAAGCACTTTGAGCCGATGATAGTACTGCAAGTGCGAAAGTAGGTATTGCCGGTTTATTTATGGCCCCTCGCGTGAGATTCGTGAGGGGCCTTTTTTTTGCGCGCTCAACAAAATTCGTAAAGATCAACATTCGTATAGATGTGTATGCTCCCAGCTCAGGTAGGTATTCACTGGTACCTCAGCGGATGAAGTACCCTCCCGCAACCCAAACGGTTAGTCGCACATCGATGATGGGTTTGCGGGCCACGGCACTCGCACGTGCCTGCCGGTGATGCTCCAATAGTGGGCTCCTTGGTTTGGGATTTTATTGACGGCGAAGAGAGCCGTTTATCTCTGGACGATTCCACGGCTCGAGCTTTGGGAAAATGTGGCGTAGCGGTTGATTTCGCGTCCAATGATTCGTCTCGCGTATTGCAGTTGGACCTCCAAACCGACTTCCTATATCCGTCCCAGGGAGTTTTTTGCCGTATTCAAATCGGACGCGACATCGGCCTGAGTTATTTGCATTCCGAACACCCCTAAGTTTAAGAAGCCGTGATGGAGCGGTTAAAATTTCAGCTTCGCTAAACCAATAGTTAGCTTTGTGGAGGTCGTGGAACGAATCTACTGGCGAAAATTAAGGTCAAATGCTTGACAACTATTTAAGGTGCAGCCAAAACTAAAGTCGATAGTGGATTGAAACCCCTATCCGTTTGACAGGCTCAGCCCCGCAAACACTCAGGCAAGCGGCGGCCAGCGATCAAGGTACCGGTGAAAGGTCCGCACTCATGAAAAAGAAATTGACGCTCGCAGCAGGGGCGTTCCTGCTGCTCATTCTGACGGGAATCACCGCCCTGGTCATCATGTTTTTTGTTGTCCGGGATAGCAGGACCGACTGGAAGCCTTTTGTGTTCGAGATGCCGGTCTATCCGGAAAAAACAATTCTCGCGGACGGCTACTATCTGGAGCAGGTTCAACCCATTCTTAACCGGCGATGCATTGCCTGCCACGGCTGCCTCGACTCCCCCTGCATGCTGAAAATGACCAATCACGAAGGCGTGATGCGCGGCGCTTATGCGCGGAACCCAGAGGCCACACACATTTTTGCCGAGGCACCGATTCGGCTGAACAACGAACCAAACCTGGCCGCTTGGAGAAAACGGGGATTCAAGCCCGTGGTCGAACGGCAGGGGGATCCCCGGGAACGACCCAACCGATCCGTTCTGTACCAGATGCTGTCTGCCGGTCACGCCAATAACCAGCCGGGGTTTGCGGTCAAGCCTTTGGAAGAGATCTATTACAACGTCGACGCCCACCTCTGCCCAAGTTCGAAAACCATTGAAAGCTATTTGGAAAAACGCCCGTACGCTGGCATGCCCTTTGGTTTCCCGGCCATCACGGATGAAGAGCGGGGGGTGTTTTACAACTGGATTGTCGCTGGCTCGCCTGGGCCGACCGCCGCGGAAATGGCCCGCAAGCAGGCCGCGTCCCGGCCAGATGTGATTCAACGCTGGGAAGATTTTCTGAACCAGAAAGACGCCCGCTCTCCCCTGACCAGTCGCTATATCTTCGAACACGTTTTCTTGGCCACGATTACTTTTGAGGAAATGCCGGGCGAGTTTTTCCGACTGGTTCGTTCTGCCAACCCACCGGTCACTTCTGCAAAACCAGGGGCCGGGGCCACTGCAGACGCCTCGCCGATTCGAGAAATCATCACCGCTCGGCCATTTGACACGCCCTACATCGACGGCGTGGAGAAGTTCAACTATCGGCTGCAGAAAGTCACCTCGTCTTGCGTGCAGAAATCTTTTTTTGTGTGGAGCCTCGACGACAAGGTCCTGGCCCGCTTGGACGAGCTTTTTTTCAAAACCGAATGGCCATCAATGGAACACGCCGATCCCGGCTACGATTCGCACAATCCATTTGTCGTATTTCAGGCGATTCCAGCCCGCAGTCGCTCGCTGTTCATGCTGGAGAATTCCAAGCTGATCGCCAGTGGTATGATTCGCGGGCCCGTATGCGTTGGCAACATTGCCACCTACGCGATCAAGGACTATTTCTGGGTCTTTTTCGTCGATCCGGACTCCGACCCCTCGGTTCTGTCACCTGAGTTGGGGCTAAAGTCGTGGGATGATTTCATGAGTTTTGAAGTCTGGCGGAATGCCGCTTACGAAGACGCCTATGCCAAAACCCTGAATAGCTACAAGCCTAACGGCTATTCAATTTCCGATGTATGGGACGGCGACCGGACTAATCCCAATGCGTGGCTAACCATTCTTCGGAATGAAACCAATGCCACCGTGATGCACGGGCGCAAAGGTGGCACGCCGGCCACGTTCTGGTTGATAGATTACAGCGGCTTCGAGCGACTTTATTACTCGTTGGTGGCGGAGTACACCTACTGGGGAAGTGTTGAGGAAAAGCTGGCGACCTGGGAGTTTATGGGCTACCTGAGACAGGAATTTGAAGACAATTTTCTGCGTCTGTTTCCGAAGCAGGAGCGAAGCGAGTATCGGTCCAAGTGGACCCGGGGTGTGGGGCAGGAATTGCTGTTCACGATGCCCTTTCCGGGTGAATCGGAAAAGACGGCCGTTCCCGTGGATGATCTTGACCCGGTTTCCGGTGTGCTGACGCTGATTCAAAGACGCATGGGGGAACAGGTAAGTGGCCCCCGCGACATGCTCAACCAGACTAGCGAGGGCGGCGACATTCCGGAAACGCCTCTGAAAACCACCTCCGAATGGGCGGCCGCAGCCAACACGTTGACCATGAAGACCCACCAAGATTTCACCCGTTACCTGCCTAGCGTGACGTTTCTGCGGGTAAATTTTGCCGAGGAATCCAAGGTCTACACGCTGATCGCTAACCGTTCCTATGGTTTCAATGATGTGGTGTTCGACGAAAACGGGGCCCGTCAGCCGCAATTAGACACGCTTAGCATTTATCAGGGACTGGTCGGGGATTTCCCCAATCTGCTGGTCGAAGTGCAGGCCGAAAAAGCGGGGCAGATGCTGACCGATTTGCGGGCGATCAACAGCGAGGATGCTTGGCTCGCTTGGAGAACCCAGTACGGTACCCTGCGGAACCAAGCCGAATTCTGGCCCCTGTTTGATTGGTTCACCGACTGGAATTTTGCCAACCGGCAGCCGGAGGCCGGCCATTTTGACCTGCGTTACTACAGCCTGCTAAATTCCACCTATTAATTTTGCCAGGTTTGACGGTCACCGGGCGACGACTTTCCGGCCCGGCCTGCGGGCCGGGCAAGGATCGGGCTTATGAAATTGGCAAGCTCCCTGTCTCAACAGGTGCAGCGAAAACCGAATGTGCGCATGACTGCTGAGCATGGTTGCCTTGCGATTAAATTATTTCGTCCACTTAGTAATGTGTTAGCCAAGAAAGCTCTCCTCGGCACTGTAGGCTGCACATCGATAATCGGTTTGCTGGAATCGCCACCAGCGCCCCAATAGCGGTGATGTTTGGGCGTCTGGAAAATGCTTTTTTGAAATTGTCTTTGGGGCTTTGTTCTCCGCTAATGATTTTTAGGTGTAACCGCGAAGCTCCTTTTCCCGCAGTTTCTCGTCAATTTAATGTTTTTGGTGTTTAATTTGGAACCGTAAATACGCCTTTATTTGGTTGTGAAGGTAGTTGGGGCGACCTTGCAGGGTATTTGAGGCGGCGGGCCGTTGTTTTTGCTTAAGGGGAGATTTGACTTCCTTGGTGTAATGCCGAGAATTGCCACAGAGACGGAGTTTCTACTTAGCGGGCGATTATTAATGGCGGTTGAACATCAGGTAGTAGGACGGATCGATGTAGATCCTTCGGATTCCTGCGGGGTGGGGATGATCGCATCCCTCGAAAACCGATCCTCGCGAAAAGTGCTCGAACTCGGGCTGAGTTCATTGGCCAACGTGGCTCATCGAGGCGCCATTAATGCCGACGGCGTCACGGGCGATGGTTCGGGGATTTCCACATCGCCACCCCGTGAACTGATTGAACAGTGGCTTGCTGAGCAGCATGTCATTGATGTGCCGCCCGTCATTGGAATTGGTTCCTTGTTTCTGCCTCGCAACGCGGTGCTTCGCGAACGCGCGTTGGATCTTATCAATGAAAAGATTGTGTCGCAGGGGATGCGGGTTCTGGCGGTCAGAGATGTGCCTGTCAATCGAACGGTACTTGGGGTTTTGGCAGCCAGTCAGTTGCCGCAGGTAGTGCAAGTTTTTGTCTCCGGGGCGACCGATGATCCGGATGAATTGGAAAGAAGCCTTTTCGTCGCACGCAGAAGCATTGAGCTTTCACCTCGGTTTTGTGAGTTGCCGGGGTTTCACGTTGCCGCCCTCTCCTGCCGTACTGTCGTTTACAAGGCTTTGGTTCTGGCGGGGCGGTTAGCGGATTTCTATCCGGATCTTAGGGACCCGGCCTTCCAGTGCTCATTTTGCATCTATCATCAGCGGTTCAGTACGAATACTGCCCCGGACTGGGCGCTTTGCCAGCCTTTTCGCATGCTGGCTCACAATGGTGAAATCAATACGATCCGCGGAAATCGCAACTGGATGACGGCTCGTGAGTCCTCTTTTGATCACGTTTACTGGGAACAGCACCGTAATGTGATTCGTCGCCTTTTCAATTTTCACGACTCTGATTCAGCCAGTTTGGATAACGTCATTGAATTGCTGACGCTATCCGGACGCAGCCTTCCTCATGCCCTAACCATGTTGGTGCCTCCCGCATGGGAGGCAGATCCGAGAATTTCAGATTCTCAAAAAGCGTTTCACGAGTTTAATAGCTGTTTTTGTGAGCCTTGGGATGGGCCTGCTGCAATCGTTGCTTGCGATGGAAAAATGGCTACCGCCTCTCTCGATCGCAACGGTTTGCGACCTTTGCGTTT
>JAAEPL010000642.1 GCA_024232675.1 Planctomycetaceae bacterium | reverse complement strand
TGGCTTTGACGGCGGCATCTTTGCTGATCACCTTGGTATGCAGCTCATCTTCCATCTTCAACAAGCGGGCGCTGTCTTCGGTCGACAGTCGCGTCAGAGGAATCCCGGTCATTTTGGAGATGACTTCGGCGATGACTTCTTCATCAACGACGCCGTCTGCCTCTTCTGATTTCTCGCGCCAATCCTTCTTGATTTGGTCCTTCTTTTTGCGAAGTTTATCAGCCTGATCACGAAGCGATGCTGCCTTCTCAAAATCCTGGTTGGCAACAGCGTCTTCTTTGTCCTTATTCAGGCGTTCAATATCTTCGTCGATTTCCTTGAGATCAGGCGGACGCGTCATGGTACGTAACCTTACACGTGCTCCCGCCTCATCGATCACGTCAATCGCCTTATCCGGCAGACAACGTCCGGTGATGTATCGTCCCGACAAGTCCACGGCGGCTACGATCGCGTCGTCCGTGATTTGCACGCGATGGTGCTTTTCGTAACGTTCACGTAATCCTTTGAGGATTTCCACCGTTTCAGTCGTTCCGGTTGGATCAACAATGATCTCCTGGAAACGTCTTGCCAGTGCGTTGTCCTTTTCAATGTACTTTCGGTACTCGTCTAGCGTGGTTGCTCCAATGCATTGGATCTCACCACGCGAGAGTGCTGGTTTCAGCACATTGGCCGCATCGATGGCGCCTTCAGCACCACCCGCTCCGACTAATGTATGGAGTTCGTCAATAAACAGGATTGTGTTTTTCGCACGGCGGACTTCGTTCATAACCGCTTTGATGCGTTCTTCGAATTGTCCCCGATACTTGGTACCAGCCACCATCATGGCGAGGTCTAAGACGACAATTCGCTTGTCACATAGAAGCTCGGGGACTTCTCCCTCGATAACTCGTTGGGCGAAACCTTCGACGATCGCGGTTTTACCCACTCCCGCTTCTCCAAGAAGAACGGGATTGTTTTTGGTTCGACGGCAGAGCACTTGGATGGCGCGTTCGATCTCATCTTCTCTACCGATAACGGGGTCCAATTTACCCTGTTGCGCTAACTCGGTGAGGTCGCGACCAAAGCTATCCAGTGCGGGTGTCTTGGATTTACCGCTTTTGCCACTCGGGGCGCCCTCGCCTCCGCCACCGCCTTCGCGGCCGCCACGTTCACCGGCTTCTGCACCTTCCAAGCCGCTGCCAAGAAGATTCAGAACCTCTTCTCGAACTTCTTCCAGTTTGAGACCAAGATTCATCAACACCTGGGCGGCTACGCCTTCTTGCTCACGCAAAAGGCCTAGCAAAATATGTTCGGTTCCCACGAAGCTGTGAGCCAGATTACGAGCCTCTTCCATCGAGTACTCGATTACCTTTTTGGCACGCGGTGTTTGTGGCAGCTTGCCGATCGTGACCATCTCCGGCCCGCTCTGGACTAGCTTCTCGACTTCTAGTCGGATTTTACGCAAATCGACACCGAGATTTTTTAGCACGTTCGCTGCAACGCCGTTTCCTTCCTTGACGAGTCCCAGCAACATGTGCTCGGTCCCGATATATTCATGGTTGAAACGCTGGGCCTCTTGATTGGCCAGTTGCATGACTTTTCGTGCGCGTTCTGTAAATCGCTCGTACATGGGTAACTCCTGGTGCCGTGGTCGAAAGGGTCGACTTCAGGCTCCGTTCTGGATTTCATCATCAATTCAACGTGAATCGATCATGGGAATCTTAGGCTGCTCGTTTGGGATTTTTATTTTGTGAATGGTCATCGTGACGCTTCAAACCATCCATTGAGACGGTGGTTTCACCCAACTGCATGGGCTCTACTTCCGTCTCGTTATTTTGCAGGTGAGCATCTTGCCAAACCTGTTGTTCGTCATTTTCCTCTTTGTCTTCAGGTTCACCTTGCTGATCTGCGATCAGTTGGCGTTCCCGTTGAACTTCGAATTCCCAGGGAATTCCGTCGTCAAGCTTTCGCAATTCGACTAATTGTTGGGAGGCGATCTTGTCGCGACCGTCCCGGCGATAAAGCGTGGCCAACAATAAGCGGGCTTCGGCATCTCTGGGGTCTGCCTTTAATTGTTGCGTCAGCAACAATTCAGCCTGCGTTAGTTCTCCTCTCAAGTATTCGGTTTGTGCCTGAATAAACAAGGTGTCGTCGTCATTGTCCGACAAATCGGGCAATACGTGACGTTCCGCCATGTCTCTCCACGAAACCCAGCCGAAAAATACCCACGCGGATAACACGAACGGCCAGATCGCGATTTTTAGGACGGAATTTAGCAAAGCTGGCCAAACAAATGTCGAGACCAGTGCCAAATTCAGAACCAGTGAGAAAGCAACCGCCAATAACAGCGAAGACCAATGTCCACGCAGCCACAACCCGGCAAGTCCGGGCCAACAGCACAACGTTCGAGATGGTTGATCACTCATTGATTCTCAGATGCTGGCTTCCTGCCAAAAGATACCACCCTACGTGGAAAAGAGCGGCGAAATTTTAGCCGTGCTCTTCGCTTGAATCAAGGCAAGTATCCTTCAGACAGTAACTTACGTCGAATGCTGTCATCCAAGTCCGTAAACACGCTGTCGCGTATAATCGGAGAGAACCCTAAAGCTTTACACCGTAAGGCCGCCGAGCCTTCGGAAAGGTCGACGTGAGCGACAAGGTTGACGCAATCAAACCTGCATTCTCCATAGACAGCACAGGCGATGCCAAAAGGCGGTGCGAACTCGGTGAAAATGACTTTCGCATGAGAATCCCCGGATTTTCGCGCATATATGAGCAAAAAAAAATGTGTGCAGCAAAACTGGCCGTTTTTTCCATGAAATCCAGCGAGCTTTTTTTGACAAAGTGTCAGGCGGGTAACAGACGGACAGGCGTGGGGCGACCGCCAGCAACCGCCAGTCAGTCAGAACGGCAGAAAGGCTAATCGTTCCGAGAAATGCCGATCGCCGCCTTGTTTCCTCGTCCTTTGTTGGGTGGAATGACGACATTGGTGACTAATTTTCCCACTCCGATAGGTCTGTATCTCTAATGACTCCTCCTGACCCGCGCCTGCTGCGGGCTATTGATGCTAACCTCAACCGCGCGAACGAAGCGTTGCGAGTCATCGAAGATTGTTTGCGGTTTGTTATCGAAGACGCTCACCTCACCTCAATTTGCAAGGGTTTGCGGCATCGGTTGGGGGTCTGGGCTCAGCAATTGGATCGCCATGCTTGTATTCGTATGCGGAACGCGGCGGATGATGTGGGCCGCGGTTCCCAGGTTGAAACGGAGTATCATCGCTCCCATGTCTGGGATGTGCTGGGCGCTAACACGCAAAGAGTCGAGCAGGCTTTGCGAGCCCTGGAAGAATTTGCAAAGACGATCACCCCTCAATTGGCACAAGATATCGAACGCCTGCGATACGATGTTTATCAATTTGAGATCCCGTTGAGTGCTTTACAAAAAAATCAGCAAACGCTCCAGCGAGCAAATCTTTATGTGCTGACTGACACGGGGGGCGATGTTTCGCTGTTCCAAGAAAAATTGGAAGCTCTGGTTGCTGCGCAGGTGGATTTGATTCAGCTACGAGCCAAATCACTTTCGGACAAGCAGTTGGTACGTTTTGCCGAAACGTTGAGCGAGGTTACCCGATCGACACGCACGCTCTCGATCATCAATGACCGCGTTGATTTGGCGTTAGCGGTGGGAGCCAGCGGGGTTCATTTGGGGCAGGACGATT
>JAAEPL010000641.1 GCA_024232675.1 Planctomycetaceae bacterium | reverse complement strand
GATATTGAAAAACGCGACGTTGACGCCATTTTTTGCCTTGGCGATTTAGGAGCATTCGGGCCTTGTCCCGCTCGCGTATTCCCACTGATAAGAGGCTATCAGGTGCAATGTCTGCAAGGCAATTACGACGACTCCATCGGCAATCAACTGGATGACTGCCAATGCGGTTACACCGATCCCAGAGACAACTACTTTGCTCAGATCAGTTACGATTACACCTTGGCAAACACGGCCAAAAAAAATCGTGCCTTGCTCAAACAATTTCCTCAGCACGTGCGTTTGCAACTTGGCGAGTTGCGCGTGCTGCTATGTCACGGCAGCCCACGCAAAGTCAATGAATTCCTTTGGGAATCGACGAGCTCGACCCACTTTCTCGATTACCTTTGCTCGTCGCATCAAGCCGACGTTATTGCCACCACGCATACGGGTCTCAAATGGCAACGGATACTCAGTTCCCAAAAACACTTCGTCAACGTGGGGGCCATCGGCCGCCCTGAAAATGACGGCCAAACCAATGTTTGGTACAGCATTTTGGAAAACCAAGGTGACCAGTTTCAAGTTGAATTTATTCCGGTGCAATACGATTTTGAAAAACTCGCATCCGAGATTCGAAAAGAAGGTCTGCCCGATGAATTTGCTCAAGCCGTTGAAACAGGCTGGTGGACGACCTGCTTAGAAATCTTGCCGGCCAAAGAGAGAAAAGCGGGCCCCTTCTGATTCAGCCGAATCAAAACATCAGGTACGGTTCGGTCCGCCTTGAATGAGAATTTCAAAGCGGGTTCACTGCCCACCCTTTCAACGCTTAAAAACCCAAAACAGATGCAGGGGATTTTTTCCGCCTTGCTGGAGATCGCACTCAACACCGATCGACTTTAGGTCGTTCAGCAAGGCTTGCGAAATTCGTCTGGCATCCTGAGAATCCGTGCGCATCAGTAACCAAAAACCCGTTTGAGTTCCAAGCTCTTGGATTTGATCGGTAGATAATGCCGCGCGGCCAGCGACGATGGGCACGGACAGCAATGGTTTAGCATCTGGCGTAAGCGAGTAAATCCCGCTTAAGGCAAACCCATAATAGGCTTCATTGATGGCCTTGCTCTTCAAGAGGCTTACCCCCGCATCCTCGACTAAGTTGGGGCAGAAAACGACCGGCGCCGGATGCTCATTGATGCGATTTACCACCACCAGCCAATCTTCCTGTCGTTGACTCGGCCATCTCTCCATATCTAACCACCAACCGAGGATGGGATTGGTAGCGATGGCGAAGACTAGCACAACAACTGACACCGCGATTCCTCGCCGCCTCGGCAATCTTCCAATCCCGACTCCCACCGTCGCTACCAGAACCGTCACACTAGCGATTGAGAAACGAAAATGAGCAAGCGGAGCCTGTTGACTGACAGCACCGAAGTAACAGAACAAAACGGGCAGTACAACCAAGGTCAACAAAACCACTAAACTTGGCTGCTCGCTTTCCCAAGGGGAGCGTTGCCTCCCCAGCAGGGCAACCACGCAAATCGGCAACAAAAAAATGGCCAGATACGCGACCATCGTCAAACCGTAATTTTCGACATCTGTCATGGTGAACCAATCACCTCGGGCCTGCCCAATGCTTAGCAACTGAATCAATCCTGGCAGAAGTAATGCCGTGATCAGCGACGATTCGATCAGTATATTTCGGTGACACCTTTCGCGCTTTGCGGGCAATACGAAAAGCCAAGCGATGATGACCACAGCCTCTGTGCCAATCAATAAAAGGGTAGTGTAGTGCAGGTAGAAAAGAGCGATCGTGGTAACAACCCAACCCACCCGATACGCAGACGCCGGCCAATGACGCCTATCCGAATCCGTGCTCTTAAACACCACACTGAAAAAGAAAAACACTTGCCATAGCGTTACCAACTGAACGAGCGCGTAGGGCCGAGCTTCCACGGAAAAAAAAATGAATTGATCATCAATCGCAGCCAACAGCATCGCCACCCATGCTCCTGCTAGGGATCCACTCCAACGAAAGACCAACCAGGGAATCGAAATCAAAGTAGCGATTGAGGCAAGCAAGGAGAGCAGGCGTAACGCGAATTCATTTTGCCCCAACGCCTGGAACAGCGGATACTCAAGCCAAAAGAAAAGTGGGCTTTGGTTGCCTTGGCCGGCGCGGGTTGCGACCTCGGCCAAGGACCCCGAGACACACCAGGCGGTATGCAGTTCATCCAGCCAGAGCGGTTCCCCCAGGGCAAGGAAACGCAGGATGAAGCCAAGAACGAGAACGCCGGTAAGACTCAGCGCCGCAATTATGATTCGCATTCGATCGATTCGAGTTTCTTGCACGTTTCAATCGTCGGTAAAACAAACCCCCAATGGTTGTTGCACTATCCCACCAAGATTGCACGCTGAACAGCCCCGAACTCAGCGAACTCCGTCGCTGCCGGAATGGGGCGAAGGCTTTAGGAATCGTCTTGGGGGCGGGTAAAATTCTGGGCAACGTAACTCTTTTTAACACCCTGATTTTCGAGAACGCGACGGGTATCCATCACTTGCCCGAGGGAAGTTCGCGAGGGATCGCGTGTGACTAACATCGCATCCACAACATCCATGTCGGGGTCCCCGTACGCACAAATGTTATCGATCGTGCCCATATCAACCACGACGACATCGAATTCATATTTCATCTGAAATGTGATCATGCTTAAGCGATCGATGGATTTATTGGAAATCAGTGGTTGAGTATTAACCCGCGATGGCATGAACACCAAGCCACTTTCCACCGACCGCACCATTGCTTCGGATGCCGGAATATCTGTCTCCAGCAATGACTGCCAACCAAAAGTCAGACTGAGACCGCACATCAAAGTCATTTTGGGACGTTCAATATCTGCATCAATTAGCAACGTCCGTTTTCCTTGAAGTGCAGACCAGCGAGCTAGACAGGTAGCCAGGGTCGTTTTGCCTTCCCGTTGAAACGTGCTGCATACTCCGATTCGCGAACGCGTTGATTGCAAATCACCGAGGACTTGGTCGCCGATTTGATCAAACAACTCTTGGTGCGTTTGCAATAACCT
>JAAEPL010000640.1 GCA_024232675.1 Planctomycetaceae bacterium | reverse complement strand
ATCAGAGCATCTTGCTGGAGCGATTTCTGAACATGCGGCGTATAGCCGATTGAAATGGAGTCGCCGAGGATAAGGACACGCGGTTGGGAGGCTTGCGAAAGTAGTTTCAGCATTTGCTTGCCAAGTGAGTCACCGACTAGCAAATAACTTTCCGCATTCCCAAACCAATGGTGACCATGGCCCGTATTGGGAGAACGTTCGGCCGCTCTGGCATGGTTTGCGGTGGGGGCAAAAAGCACATTGCCGACGAATGGCGGGTGGGCATCAATGCGTGACTGTTGGCGGCGAAATGCCTTCATGGAACCCTCTGCCTGGGGTCCACCGTTACCCAATTCGCCAACCACCACGGGTAAATTTGGGGTCCCCCAAATCTCACGTAAATCCGTTATTAGATCAACGAGATTGGCAAAATACTCTTGGGTCGCTTCCTGATTGCCCATATCGTTCCAGCCTTGTTGCCAAACGAATCCTGTGATTTCAAAGTGGGCGTCTTTCCATGCCGGGAAATCCTCGGGGGCCTGTTGTAACGCCGCATTTACTTCTTCGACCATTTTCAAAAAGTAGGGCCCTGTTTCTCCTCCTCTGGCCTTAACGGCCGACGGAGGGCGAAAGTCCTTGTGTAAGCTCTTCCCCCCCCAAGCTGTTTTGATCAGCAGAACGGGTTCATCGAAGTGATCACCAATTACATGGCCAAATTGTAATTCGGGACCGAAGTGGCGTCCGTCTTCGTAAGCCGAGTATCCGATCGACAATCCGCCACGTTTCAGTTGCTTGCCGGTTTCGTAGCGGACAAATACATCGTCGCGGACCGTCCATTCATCGTTGGATTTGAGATGAGCGAAACGCCCATCAGAGTTTGCCATGACATCATTCAGATTGCCTTGACCCGCGTTGTAATGTTCGGGGTGATCCATATCCACGACCGCGTGCCCTTGCATGTTGGATTGCCCAGCAAGGATGAAAACACGCACGGTGGGAGGAGATTCTTGTGACCAGACCGATTGGCAACAAAGTGCGGCAAAAAGAAAAACAACGGTCTTCATGGCTGAATGCTCCAGATTTGGTGGCAGGTTTGTAAACGCGATTCGGTAAAACGCAAATATACACTGCCGCTGGGGACGCCGCGAACCAAGTCATTAAACAGCAAATGAGTCCAGAAGGAGAGGCTGGTCGTAAATCAGCGAGCAGGAGGGGGGAATCCAGTGTTTGTCGCTGTCATTGATCCCCGGGTGCCGAGTCGATCCGCGAAAAGGTGACTGGCCATTGACTTTTGCTGTAAGCCGTTCTGTCGCCGCAAATGCGACCTGCTTGCCGGACTACGAAGCCGGAGCAGCTGTTAATCGACAGCTGCCCGACCATGAGATCGGTGCCGTCTTTTAGTAGGACACTGAGACGGGAGATTGGGAAGCCAAGGGCATTGATTTATTTTCGGGCAAACAAATGCGAGAGGTGTGCACCTGTGAGGCCAGTAGGTCCAGTTGCAAAATTTTGACGCGGCGTCGCGCGATTTCAAGGATTCCCTCTTTTTGTAATTCGCCCAGAACCACTGTCACGGTCTCGCGAGTGCTACCAATGATGTTCGCCATTTCCTGATGAGACAACTTGATTTTTAATTCAACAGCACCGTCGGTCTCTTGGCCATACTGCTCAAGTAGTTCGATCAGTAGAAAAATTAAGCGTTCACGATTGGAGTGAAATAGCAGATTGCGTAAACGCTTTTCGATCCGCAATCGGCGTTCACCGACCAATTTACTGAAGGCTCTCATCATGTGCGAATGGCTATCCATGTACTCACTGAGAAATTTCCGAGGCAAGAAGATGACGCGACTGTTTTCGGTCGCCTCAGCATACTCTTCCCGGAAATCGTGATCGAACAAACAGAGTTCGCCGAAGACTTCACCCGGTTCAATGAACACCAGAATTGACTGCTTACCGTCAGGGGTAAGATGGCAAATTTTGATGCGACCAGAGACCAACAGTAGAACTTCGTCTGCCCGATCCTGCGGTAGATAAATTGAGTCGCCTCTTTTGAAAGATTCAACCCGGCTGGTGGCTGCTAGAGTGCGGATATCTTCTGGCTGCATTTGGTTAAACAAATTACATTTGCTCAAGTGCCAGTAATTTTCAGGCATAGATTCTCCTTCAGCGGCGGGAATGAATTGTGGTCGTTGATGGGCTGTCACTACCATGTGTGATGTAACCGCAACGTTATATTCCTTACTGGATTTCTCGTTGATCGGGCCGCCAAACTACATCGAATTCCCTAGAATATACCCCTCAAAATGAAAAAGCGACCGAAAAGGCCGCTTTTTATGCAAATATATACATATATACTTTTTTGGGAAATTTTTTATTACCTGCCGCCCCGACTTCCTCGGCCGGAGCCTCCCCGTCCTGAACCGCCTCCTCTACCAGAGCCTCCGCCCCGCCCCGACTGACCGCGGCTCCGCATGCCCTGCATGATAGCATTGCGGAATGATTCGTTATTCATAATGGAATTTCCGCCGGAGGAACCACGACCTCCTGTAGAACTGCCGGGTTGCCGTTGACTGCTCGAACCACTTTGCCCTTCGGCTTCATCTGCCATGACCACGATGTTGGGGTTTTGAGCCTGGAGGATTTCGGCAAGTAATTTGATGTCGATGTCGGGGACCGGCAATAACTCGCTCATGGAAGGTATGGCCTCTACAGGCCGGTCAACTAAAGCCACAAAGTCTTCAACGAGCGTGGCGATGAACTGAGGTCCTGTGACCACCAACATATTGTTGCGTGCATCAACGCTGAGGGCTGCCTTGGGGGCTTCCTGATCTGCAGCGCCACCGCCTCCACCACCGCCGACAATGGCCTTTAGCATTTGTTGTTGCATACGCTGTTCGGCATTCCCACCGCCTCGGCTTTGCCCACCGGCGTCTTCAGAGCCCTTGAGTACAGCGGAGAGGTTGGAACGCACCATCTCTTCCAGTGTTTCAAGGTCCATGTAGCGAATTTTGATCAGGTAGGTATTCCCGTTGGGATTGGGATTTTGGATAGCAGTCGGTTGATCAATCAAGTCGAGTAGTTGTTCAATCAACTCCATGTCTTCCGGCATGGCGCTGATTAGCAAAGAGTATTGCTTGGCATCTGCGACGATGGTGACATCTCCCATTAACTCTCGGACAGCTCCGCCACCGGAGGCTCCGCCCCCGCCACCTAGCAAGGCGTCAGCCATTCCACCGGCACCGCCTGGCAAAGCGTTTTTCATGAAATTTCCCATCATGTCTCCCATACCGCCGCCGCCACCGCCGCCACCGCCACCCATACCGAGATAGCTTTCCAATTGACCTTTGGCGTCCGCTGCTTCGCGATAGCGAAGTAAGAACAGTTTCATGGACTCGAAACCTAGTGTGCTGGAGAGTTCGTCCATGATGAGATCTTCCAGTATGTCACCGGCTTCCAGATCTTTGGTCAAAATGGTGATGCCGCGATCGTTGACGTACAAGGTGATCGGCGCTCCGGGTTCGGAAACCACTTCGTCTCCGCCTACCGCATTTTCGACGGGGGCTGGAGTTTTAGCGGGAGCTGAATTTTT
>JAAEPL010000639.1 GCA_024232675.1 Planctomycetaceae bacterium | reverse complement strand
TGGGACTGGTGTTCGGCATACGACGGAAGATTTCGCCGCGGCACGGCAGTTAGCTGGATCGTTAATCAAAATTAATCGCCGTCCCCGAACGGTCTTGTTGGGCATCCTGTGTTTCTCTTTGCCTGTTTTTTTTGGCTTAACAAAGTTCGAAACGGATTTTGAAATTAGTAATCTATTCGCCGCACGTACCGATTACGCCCAAGACCGTGCCTGGATTGAATCCCATCTTTACCCATTAGGACGAGTGGATTTCACCATTCGTTTTCCCAGAGAGAAACAACTCAATCGCTACCAACAATTGAGAAACGTGCAGAAAATCCAAGCGTCTTTTCGTGAATACAAGGATTACCACCGCGCTTTATCCGCAGCCAACTTTGTAAAAATTCCTCGCAGTAGCACTCGTCTACAAAAGCAACTGACCGAACAACTAGTCGGCAACCAACTGGAGCACGATTACCAAAAACTGAATGACGAGGGCATGTTGTTTTCTGACAAGCAATGGGATCAATGGCGGATCACGGTCGCGTGCAAAATTAACCCCAAGCATGATGAGTGGGACCACGCGCAAGCCTTGCGTAGTTTGGGCCTGGCCGCTTTGCCCGACGACAATCCGCAGGCTGTGCAGATCGAAGCGACGGGCATGGGGCCGTTAGTGGCCATTGGCCAGCGACAGCTTTTTCTGGATCTAACCCGCGGTCTGACGACCGCCATCTTTCTGATCACCCCGCTGATCATTATTTCACTGGGCAGTCTGCGACTGGGCTTGTTGGGAATGGTGGCCAATCTTTTCCCCATTGCCTTTGTTTTTGGCTGCTACGGTTTACTCGGCCGGCGACTAGATTCTGGCTCTATATTGACAGCCAGCGTTGGGCTCGGAATCGCTATCGATGACACCGTTCATTTCTTGCACTATTTCAAGATCAGCCGCCGACTGGCCAAGCGTGACGGGCACAGTCCCATGCAGGTGCGACAATCGGCAGTCGATTCGGCGATCACTCGATGTGCGTGGTCTATTGCCACCACGTCGATCATCATCTGCTGTGGCCTATGCTTTTTTGTGCTGAGTGATTTCCTACCAGTGAGGAACTTTTCGGTCGTCCTGATATCGATGATGCTGGCGGCGGCTTTGGCAGATCTTATTCTATTACCGGCCCTGATTACGGGGCTGCCGTTTGGAACAGGCAAAAAAATAGGCGGGCGCGAAATTCCAACCGAGTCTAATGCTGCTGATTCTTGAACTGGCGAGCCATCGCGGCGCCATCAGCGACCAATTGACCGAGGTACTCTTTAATCATCGTTCCATCGTCTTCGGAATAGGATTGGAGCTGCTGACGGTATTCAGCACGACGATATAAAAAATGGCCCACTGCATCCTCGTTAGGTGATTCGCACCCCATACCGTAGCCTGAATTGGTCAGTTGCCAAGCGTTGAGCTCTTGCTCAAATTGTCCATCCATGGGTAGGGCCATGTAGGGTTTTCGCAGAAACAGTGCTTCGCTGATTAGGGTAAAGCCAGCCGTGGCGATAACGGCACTAGCCGAGGCTAAATGATCGGCAAAGCCCTTCTGGCTTTTTGGCAAGAAGCGTAAATTCTCGTCTGTTTCGTCGCGGTCGTATCCGTAAATAAAGAACTTTTCGCGTGAGAAAGATTTCAGCACGGGCAACAAAGAATCAAAACCGCTGGTCAAATAGAGAAGGGTATGTTCGCCCTCAGAGCGGGTGAGCCTGCGGATGCGTTCACTCACAATGGGCGGAAAGATAAATGAATGATCATTACTTGTTTCGCCAGGTACGAAAGCGGTTATCAACGATACATTTGGCCAAGGCACCATGGCTTCCACAATATGCCGGGTTAATTTCGCGTTCATCTCGTGCCCGGGTGGCACTTCATGATCGACGTAACGCATTCGATGCTGGTTATCCACCGTGATCAGGGGCACGTCAAAGTGGGCGGCCAAGTAAGCGGTCAGTGGTTCGAAGTCACAAATCACCGCATCGGGCTTAAAGTCATTAAATAGACTTTTCATCTTGCGCAAACTGCTCGCTTCTGCAGGCAAGCGTTTCAGATTCTCACGTATCGTATTAAATACGGAAACGCGATTGTCGGCACTCGCGATCGACAGACCTTCAATTTCCATGACATCGAAATCGTCTTTCAATGCCGCATAACCGCGGTCGTAACTGGCCAGGCGCAATTCGTGTCCCAAACCAGATAGATAATTCACCATTTCTCGTGTGCGCGTGGCATGCCCGCTGCCTTCGCCGGAGAACCCATAAATAATTCTAGCCACTTCGCAGTCCCTCTTTTATTTTTACAAGTGCCCGTCTACCCCGCGACAGAGTGGGCGGCAATCATTACCTCATTGGTTCAATCTTCCGCGCGGCTGCCGTCGCCACACATCTTAACGATCTTGGGTTTAAATTCACCGACAATCTCAACCAACTCCCTTTGTGCCGCCATCACTTCATGAATATCCTTGTAGGCTCCCGGCACCTCATCCAATCCCGCTGATAACAGTCTCACTTTGCGTTCTTTGAGTTGCTTTTGCCAATCTCGCCATTGAAAGCGACGCTTGGCTTCGGTGCGCGAAAATCGCCGCCCCGCGCCGTGGGAAGCGGAATGCAGGCTGGCCTCGTTACCCTTTCCACGAACAAGAAAGGCACTATCGGCCATGGTACCGGGAATCACACCCAAAACCCCCTTACCAGCGGGCGTGGCACCTTTGCGATGGACGACAACAGACCTCTCTTGATGCTGCTCCTGCCATGCAAAATTATGATGATTTTCAATCGTCGCCAAGGATTCCGCGCCCGCTCTACGAGTTACGTTTTGGTGGATGATGTGGTGATTGGCACTAGCGTAACGCCCCATCAAATTCATCGCTTGCCAATACTCTTGGCCTTCCTGTGTGTCGAGGTCCAACCAACCTAAATGCCGCAACTGTTTATCATGACGAAATCGCGAGGGCAGTTTTCGTCGGGCGATTTCACTGTACCTTTGGCAGACCTTTGCGCCCGCACCGCGGCTCCCGCTGTGGCTCAACAGAGCAACATACTGGCCCGCCGCGACGCCCAGTTGGGACTGGGGTAACGTCAATACACCCCATTCGACAAAATGATTCCCCGATCCACTGGTGCCCATTTGCTTTCGCGCGCGATCCTTAACCTGGCGAGTGATTGCCGTGATGCTCCAATCTTCATCAAGGACGGGGTGATGATAGGGTTGCCTCCATTCCTTACCTGCACCAAATAGCGTGCCCTGCTCAAGGGCCTGATCTAAGTTGCGGCACTGGGAAGCGTCGTTTTGGGCCACCGTTTCAACAGGTAAATCCGTTATCGTCAGCTTCATGCGGCAAGCAATATCAACCCCTACTGCGTAAGGCACGACTGCATTTTCTAATGCCAAGACACCACCAATGGGTAATCCGTACCCAACATGGGCATCGGGCATCAATGCGGCAGCCACCGCCATGGGCAAACGACAAGCATCGGTCATTTGTGCTCGCGAATTTTCATCGATATCCTGCCCCCACTGTCGGTACTCGATGGGCTCGGATTCTTGATCCGCGTGCCGCCATTCAACGAGAAACTGAGCAAAATCCGCATAAGACTCATCCGTTAAGTAGAGTTCCGGAGCATCGAGAATTTTAGGGATCAGTTGCTTAGGTCGACGTAATGCATCTGATTTTTTTTGCGACTCTCGGTGGAGAGCCGCGATGACCACGGGAACACCATCCTCGGGCACCCCCAAGCGTATCAGTCGTTTTTTATTCATGAAAAAGCCCCGCTGTTGGATTGAGTATGCAAACTAGGACACTCAGGGGCAACTCCGGTTCATTCGATTTCAGACTGCCTCGATAAGCTGTGAGCTCGCTCGTTAGCGCTAAGACAATTCGGTGACGGAAATTTCACGCTTGGCGTGGGGCCTGCTGAGCAGCCCATTCCTGAGGATTCTGTCCGCAACGGGTATAAAAAAAGAACCGCGTTGCGATAACGCGGTTCTTGAGTTGATTTAATCGTAGCGATTCGCTTAGTTAACTGAGTTCCACCAAACGCTGTTTGAGCTAGGTGTGACGGCGACGCGGTTAGCGATATTGGCAATGGCGTTGTCGATTGCCACATCCTCTAAAACGCCCCAAGAATCGACTTGAACCCCACCAGAAGCGGTGACCATCCAGCTGTTCTTGATCATAACAAAGCTGCACTGGCTGGAGACTTTTTGCGGGACCGACCATTTTGGCAGTTCCACTAGGCCATTCGCACCAGAGATCGTGGGGATCTCCATGCCGGCGGAAACCAGCAAGTCGTGCTTGCGAAGAATAGCGGCTACTACAGCCATGTCCAAGACGTTTTGCAGCGCCCCAAATACGGGATCGGCGTTTGCTAACTCACCGAAATTCTCGGTCATATTCTCAGCCCATTTGACCGAGATAGGATGATCTTTGGTTTTGCCGTCAGCTTGAGTCAGGGCTTTTGCACCCGGACCTTCGATTTGCCAAACCATACCATCTTCGCTGCGAGTGATCGCATCGTACTTGCACTGCAACCAGAAGCGTGGGCTTTGAGTGAAGCCTTTGCCACGTTTTCTAGCCAACTCCAGTACGCTGGGGATACCAGCTACCGCAGCGGGTTCGAAGCCCATGGCCATCCGTTTCATACGGTAATCTGCAGCCGCCAGTACTTGAGCCATGCGGCTGTCAGTTGGCAGTCCGGTGAAGGAGATGTTTTGAGGCCCTAAGGCGGTCTCAATCATGCCCTTCATTTCCGGTTGAAAGCCACCATTCCGCCGGATCTGTTTGCTCACGTTGGCAAACTGTCTTTGCCCTTCTGGCGTGGGATCGATGGAAACGCTAATGCCGTAGTCGCGATTGGCGGCGTCGGCAGTTCGCAAGGCCACAATAAAGTCTTCGAAGTGGAGCACCGGACGACCCGTGGTTTCTCCCACGACATTACCGGCTGCGTCCACGGTCCAACCCTCACCGGGGCCGACCAGCAGGACATCGTTGTTCTCTTCGTCAACGATCACGTTTTTGATTCTTTGGATTCCGCCCATAAAGCGAATATCGTCAGAGAGTTCAGTTTGGCCATTGGCAGCAGCCATCAATGCTTTTTCCAGCGCCTTCAGCGAGATCGCCCGATATTCGGTTGATTCCCTAGCTTTTGGGCTGACAGTCGCCAAACTGTCGAGTACCCGTTGCCGGGCTCCCTGTTGCATGGTTGCGGTGGTCTCTTGCAAGACCCCCGAAGGATTAATTTCAATACCACCGATCTGATTGATGGTGCTAAATTGAGCGTTGACGTTTCCCGTCATCGCCAGCAGCATTACGCCCGCTACAACGGACGAAATCAAGTTTAGTTTGCCGAATCTTTTCGACATCATTCATACTCCCAGTTCAGTGTGCCTTGCCCCAACAAGCGCGTTGCCCGATCATTCCGGCCAAATGCCAACGCCTTTCCAAGCAGTGGAATCCACCACTAGCCCGACCGCGTTCCAGATGTGAGACTGGTAAAAAACGGGGTCGAGGCTGTAAAATGGCAAATGGTTTGGCCTATAAGCCATACATCAGATTAATTGCACATCCCCTGATTCGCAATTAATTGTTGGCCAGCCACTTACTAGTATACGTGGAAACCCTCCCAGTTCCGCGCCTGCTTTCGTAGGAATTGGCAGAGAAAACCGGGAATGTATCGTTTTTCGTCGGCTTAAACGCCGTCAATAATCAGGAAATCAAGCAAAAGGTGGACCAAGTGCCCAATGTGGCTTATCTCGTAATTCGCGATGGCACCAAATGGTCCGACGTTTTTCGGCTCATACCTGGCAGAACCGTCACAATTGGACGTGCTCCGACCAGTCAGATCGTGATTCGTGAGGATCAGGCGAGTCGTCAGCACGCTGAGATTTTTATCAATCAGGGAAAATGGATAATCCGTGACCTGGACAGTCGTAATGGAACCGCCATCGGGGATGAGCGGCTGCAGGGCGACCACGTCCTCAGTCCGGGAGACGTTATTTGGATCGCGCGCACCAAAATGGCCTTTGTGGATGACCTCAAAGCGGCCTATTCCGGGCAAGATCAGGTCGGCAGCAATCAGGCCACGATGGCCGGTCTTGAGCTGGACGACCAACCGACGGTGTCGATAAGCGTGTCCGAACCCTCCACCATCACCCATCGCCGAACCCGAACCAAGTTTTTAGGCGAGAGCGATACTGGCCAAGACGAAGAAGAAAATTCCATTCCCAAGGTGGGTAGAGCTGCCAAAACGCTATGCCGGCTGGCCTTCGAGTTGGCCAACCAAAAGTCTCTCAAAGACATCTCCCAGCTGGCCCTAGATGGATTATTCGAAGGCACGTCCGTGGACGCGGGTGCCGTTTTGCTGGTTCCACAACGGGCGACCACGCCCGTGGACGCTTCCAAATTGGAAATCGCCTCGTGGCGCTCGGACGTGCAAACGGAATATCAAAATGTCTCCCAATTTCTGGCAGCCACCGTTTTACGGACCGGCGAAGCCGTACTAGCTCGCGATATTGCTGACGACAGCACCTTGAGCATTCGCGACAGCCAAGGAAAAATCCAAGCCACCGGTGTCATTTGCGCCCCCATCCGAATTGGCAATCGCACCATTGGTTTAGTGCATATTTACAGCACGCTGCCCGAACGGGTACTCGATCCTGATGATCTCGAATTCACGTTAGCCGTTGCCGAAAATATTGCCTTGGCCATTAAGACCAGACACCGGGAGCAAAAACTGGTGGAGGACCTTTCCTTGACGCGAAGGGAAATTGACCAATTACGGGAACAGTTAGGTGCCGAAAGCGAAATTGTCGGTGCTAGTGAAGCGATTTTCCAAGTTCACCAACAAATTGCTCGAGCGGCTCCTAGCAGTGCTACCGTCTTGGTCGTCGGCGAATCTGGCGTGGGAAAAGAACTGGTAGCCCGCGCCGTGCATTATTCCAGCCCCCGTAAAAAAGGCCCCTTCATCTGCCTTAATTGTGCCGCACTCTCAGAATCCTTATTGGAGAGTGAACTGTTTGGCCACGAAAGAGGCGCCTTCACGGGTGCCACCGAGCGAAAAATGGGTAAATTCGAAGCGGCTGACGGGGGCACGCTTATGCTCGATGAAATCGGTGAGATGAGCGCCTCGATTCAAGCCAAATTCCTGCGTGTCCTAGAAGGCCATCCCTTCGAACGCGTCGGCGGCAGCAAAGCCATTTCGGTCAACGTGCGAGTGATCGCGGCCACCAATCGCGATCTCGAAAAAATGGTTCGGGAAAAAGGATTTCGACGCGATTTGTTCTTTCGCTTGAATGTCGTGAAAATTGAAGTTCCGGCTTTGCGACACCGCACCGACGATGTGGAAATTCTCGGGGATCACTTCTTGCAAAAATTCAACGCTGAGACAGGACGACGGATCGCTGGCTTCACCGATGATGCCAAGACCAAGATGAAAACCTACCGCTGGCCGGGAAATGTCAGAGAACTACGCAACGTCGTCGAAAGAGCGGTCGTGTTGTCACGCGGCGAATGGATCGAGGCCGATGAGCTGATTCTCAGTAGCTTGACAACTGCCAGTGAATCACAAATGGAGTTTGGCGCTTCCGAACAGAGCTTTAAGCCACTTTCCCTCGCGGAAATTGAAAGACGTCACATTCTCGCTACCTTGACCGCATTCTCGTGGAACAAGAGCCGCACTGCGCAATCGCTAGGGATCGAACGCTCAACCCTCGATCGAAAAATTAAAAGGTATGAATTAGAAAAATTCCGACCTTAGTTCCCATGCAGTCCCCAAACCTGAAGCGTTTCCGCTCGCGGGAGCAAGTAAGGGTAAATCTCCGGCATTAGCCGTCTTAAACTCCGAGCGACGCGTTGCCAAAATCGACATCTTTCGCAGCTGGTTGCTTGATTATTGCGGCCCGCTGCATTTCAATGAGATCTCTCATCAAGTCTCTTATCACGAGGTTACGCGTGACTTTAACAAAGTATCTACCGATCCTTACCATCGCTCTGTTGGTCATCTGCGGCTCAACCGCAGCAACGCCGGCCCAATTGCAGGGGCAAGGCTACATCTTTGCTGTGAACCAGAACAATCCCGACTTAATCATGCACTCCTCCAATTACAACGGAACTGGCGGCGTGCTCGATGTGACCGTTGGCATTGATTCTAGCAGCGTCTTTGCTAGTCAAATGGAGGTATCTGTTCAGAACGTTATCAGCACTTGGAACGGTCTTGTTCCCACCACCAACAATGTAAATTTTGGCACCATTTCAAACAGTCAAATCGATTTTGAATCGGTTCTCCTGCATGAATTAGGTCATTCACTGGGCTTGGCTCATGTCAATCTTGCATCAGAATCGGGACTCTCCGGGGCAGACCAAAATTATTCCAAGACCAGTAAAGGTGCGAACGGGGTATATAACTTGAATCCTGGTGCCGATGGCGTCATTGGGTCTGCTGACGACATTCGTGGCGATGACGTGAATTACAACTTTTTCGAAATTGGCGTGAACAATCCTTTCACCGTCAACGCCGTCGTAGATTCGACCACTTACACCAATGATATTGCTTTTCTGCCTGGGGGAGATTCATTTGTGGCTAACGCCGAGCGAGATGTCTCTGCGCTATACGGGGTCGCCACCACTGAGGCCGCCATGCAACAAGGCAGCTTTTTCGGAGAAATCCAACAAACGCTCGCCGGTTCTGACGTCATCGGTATTCGCTATGCCATGAGCGGCATTGATGAAATTCAAGGGACCGCCGACGATTACATCTTGAATTTGCAGTACCTAGGGCAAACCACATCAGCAGATATCTTGATCGACTTTGACAACAGTCAAACGGGATTCGCGGTGTCACAAAACTCGTTCAGCAACATCGGCGGAGATCACTGGGCGATTAGCGACAGCAACATTTATTTTAATGACGGTTTCAGTTGGGTGTTCAATCAAACCTTATCCGTGCCCGAACCTGCTTCGGCCGCAATCCTGCTGGGGATGACCGGTTGGTTGATGACTCGCCGCCGCCGTTCGTAAAGATCGAGTTGCTCCACTGCCTGAAACACGCCAGAGTAATGAAGCCACAACAACGTTGTGATTTTATTGCTCTTTTTTCATAGCGTTACTTAATTCGACGAGGTGCCCAATGACCTCATCCTGCTCGTCACCCACCAATTCGTGGAGGTAATTTGAAAGCGGTTGGGCTTTCCCCGTCATGCGGTCTCGGGCCAGTTGATCCTGCAATAATTTGCGGTACTCGGGCTTGGTCTCTAACAAATAGTGGACCCACAACCAAGACTCGGCGTAATCCAACTGAGACATCTTGGCCGGATCTACGAGCGACTCTAGGCGGGTTAGCGATGGATTCCAACGATTCTGTTTGGCATGCTTCGTCAAAAAGTAAATATGCTGTCGGTGGAAACCATCCTCCCCGCGAGGAATCTCAAAATACTCTGCCAAGCCTTCGTCCAGCCATAAAGGAATATTGGGTACCGTCGCGTGTAAATAGCCGTGCGTGACCTCGTGCCTTAAATCCTCAGCCACAAACTCTCCCCAATAAGCGAAGACTTTCAATTCCGTATCGTTCTTTAAAAAGAAAGCACGCCGACTAGGAAACTGTGGGTGGTTCTGTTGCAGATAACGTTGATAACGTTTCTCATCATCAAATAAATAGACATGGATGGGCTCATCCGACATGGGCAATAATAAGATGTTGGCAATATCGCGACGCCGGGCGGTCAGCTCTTCCAATAAGCGATGATTTTTTGGCAATTCTACATCGCTGAAGACCCGCAATTGCTCACGATCAAATTGCTTCTGCGATGGCAACTCGACCCGTCTCCCCAAACCAGCGCAGCCAGCGAACAGCACTATCACCGCTGATAGGTACACCAGCAAGCCACTAGGCGGTAAGTATTTTCGGCTGGGTTCCACCACCAAGAATGGCTCCAGTATGAATAAAACTGACGAGCATCGGGACGCGGAAGTTACCAAAAGCTGCTGGCAAATCGAACTGCAATCGCATCCACTTTTTTAACCTGACCAAGCTTCAGCTAGCAACTATGAAGTTCTCGCACACATGCGATCAGTGCCTTGATATCGGCGGGCAGGGGAGCGGAAACGGTAATCATGTCACCCGTGGTGGGATGTTGGAATTCGATGGAGCTGGCGTGCAAAGCTTGTCTCTCAAGAATTCGTGGCCCCTCGTCCACTCCACACTTCAACCAACCCGGTGTGACAAACGCGCGGCCGCTGTAAAGCCGGTCGGCCAATACGGGTGCGTTAATATGCGCGAGATGCACGCGTATTTGGTGGGTTCGTCCGGTTTTGGGAAACGCATGAACGACGGCAAACCGCCCCCATCTTTCCTGGACTTCGTAAAACGTCCGTGCCGCTTTACTCGATTTATGACCAGCGCGAACGGCCATGCGTTCTCGCTGATAGGGGTGCTGTCCGATGGGTGCCTCAATTCGATCGCGATCGCGATCCGGCGCCCCCGACACTACCGCGATGTATTTTTTTTGCACGGTGCGTTTTTCAAACTGCCGCATCAGGTGCGTGTGCGCCTGATCATTTTTGGCAATCACAATCACACCGCTCGTATCCCGGTCCAGACGATGCACGATACCTGGTCGATGATCGCCTCCAATCGAACTTAAGTTTTCAAAGTGGTACATCAACCCGGCTGTCAATGTTCCAGACCAGTGGCCTTTAGCAGGATGCACGACCATACCAGGGGGTTTATTCACCACGATCAATTGATCGTCTTCGAGTAAAATATCTAGCGGGATATTTTCTGCTTTGGGCCGCGCCGGTCGCAGGGATTCCAACTGGGATAATTCTACGACGACTTTTTGGCCAGGCCGCATTTGCATGGATGGCTTGGAAGCGCGACCATCCACGGTCACTTTTTTATTCTGGATAAGCAATTTCACTCGTGCTCGACTGACGCCCGCAGCACGCAAGCAAATAACGGAATCCAGGCGGTTCCCCAAATCTTCCGCGGTCGTTTCAAATTCAAAATCCGCGTCGTCCATCGCTTGATCGGTGCTTGGTTGAAGGAAGGGAGTGTAAAGGGGCCGTGTTTCACGTTCGGCGAAGTCAGCCATCATCAAAATGACAAATCCGACGTTTTGCCGCTAGTCCGAGACGCTCAAAACGTCGGTTATTCACGGTTGTTAAAGAGAATCCTCACCGATTTACCTTTTTCTCCTCTTGGAAAATTCGTTTTGGTATAATGTTCGTGCACTCACGATCATTGCCAACCCCGGTGGGGCCAGTGGCATTGTCCGGAATATTGAATGGATCGAGCTTCCTACATGATTAACCGGCGCACCGGATTTTGCGAAAACTGCAACTCGAACGTCGTTCACGTACGTACGTTTAAGAAGAGGTTTTGGTACCGCTGGGACAAATGGACCAAAAGCTATTTCGGTAAACTTGGGTTCGGTCCTTGGCAATGTGTCGATTGCAAGGAATCGCGGATGAGGCTTCTGCCGAGAGACGAGTCGATGAAATCCGTATCGGATAAAGAGGAAAATACCTCAGACACCAAGCGGGTCGGTAATTTTTTGCGGACTGACCGAGCATTGGCCCATAGCCTGGCCCAATCGAATCGCTTTTCAAAAAAATTCCGCCTGAGTGTCGCCGAAAAACTACTCAATGGGAAATCCACCATCAGCCAAGTGGGAAACGACTTAGGGCTGACCCAGCAGACACTGGAGCAATGGATCGACGAGCACCACGCACATCAGGCGACCCAACCAGACAGGTCGAACTCAGCTTCATTGATTACCTCCTCAAAACCTGCTGGCTTAGAACCGCAGGAACCGGTAGACTGGAGTTCTCAGGATGCAGAAGGAAAGATCATCGATAGCAAGGCAATTCGCAAAGCACGATAGTCCGTTCAAGCATCCCTTCACGATCGATTGCTCACAGAAAAGGAATTGGATTCCGCATGAAATTCATCGAAATGACCGGCGACACTCTACAAGGAATCGTGGACGACGGGGAATTACATATGGATTTAGAATCATCGGGTGTCGAGGCATCGACGATCGTGCGTGTTAACCAACATGGTGACATCGAAATACGCCGCCCCCACAAATGGGATGTTATCGGTGGTTTACTGGGTAATTTCGAAGAACGCATCAAAAAGACGACTGGTTACGACTGGGCTTGACCCGTCCCCAACAAACCATGGCGCGTTAGGCATGCGAATTCAGGTTTTCGTCGAACTCCAGTAATTCTTCGACCCAAATGCGGATATCATTTTCGTATTCACTGGCGAGATCACCTTTGACCAATTGACGGTGAAACGCTGCGGCTCCTTTATCCACCAACAGGGCATCCTCGGCGGTCGGGAATCGATCCACAGGTTCTGCTGCGATCATGCCGCGGATAAAATCCGTCAACAGTTCATTGCTTACGACCGCGTCGGGTAATAGATCAGGAAGCCGCTGCTCGAGATTTTTTTTGAGTTCGATGAGCTCCGACAGCTTTTTCGCCTGACTGAAAAGCGGCTGTCCGGCCAGCAACTCCACTAACACGTACCCTAAGCTGGCCAAGTCACTAAGCGGAGAACTTCCCTCGCCCTCGAGGACTTCCAAGGCGGCATAGGCAGGTGTGCAAGCCCGTCGCTCGGGTGGGCGTTCCATGTCAAAAGCGGAACCAATATCAATAATTTTGGCATGCCCACTTCGCTTCAGCATAATATTTGCGGGTTTAATATCGCCATGCACAATGCCGATGCGGTGCAGAGCAGCCAGTGCCTCGAGACAAGCCCGTACAATGGCGACTGCCGCACCGGGTTTGAACATGGGTTGCAAGCGTCCCTGCGTGACCAGCACCTGGTTAAGTTCTTGCCAGCGTTTTTCACTCACTCGCTCACGGAAACGAACCAACATGCGAGGCGTCAGTAACGCTCTCAAATCGTAACCTTCCACCCACTCCATCACCATCATTCGGATGTGATCACGCTCCAAGAAATTGTGCACCTGCATCAAATTATCATTCTGGATTCGCGCGACTTTGGTCGACACTTGCCCGATCCGTAGCATATCCCGTTCGTAAAGATTTTTATGGGCGTAATGCTCTGGCGAGAAAATCTTCAACGCCACGGGCAAGGTGAATTCATCCGCTCCGCGACGCTCGGTTAAGTAAACAATCCCTTGGCCCCCCGTTCCCAATACCCGTTTCAGGTGCAAGTGGGTCGTCCAGCTGAGCTTTTCCCGATTGATAATTTCCTGATAGGTACGCACCATCTCGGCGCACGCATCGGTTTCGACCGCTTCACTTAGCGACATCGTTCGTGTCAGCTGGTCAGGATCGCCCGGCTTCATAATTCTTTTGAGAATGGTTTGATCTTCGTTCATTGCAGTCTGCTACCCGCTTGGTCATTGATACTCGCGTTCGGGTATAGGATCGCAATGACGGCGACAAGTTTGGTCTCTCTCTTTCGCTCCATCGTAGTCAGCTGGCAGCCATTCGGTCCAGACGAAAACCACTTGATTTGGCAAGAGAAAAGAACAGCCAAAGCCATACTCGCTCGCAGCATCGCAGCTTTCAGCAGCGGTCTTCCGGTCGAGAAAAACCGAGCTGCTTGTCGACCCGGTTACGAAGTCGTTTCCCAGAACAAAATCGCTTGAGATTTTCCAGCAAAAGTTCGACGACCCGTTGATATCGAACGGCCGCTTGTGCCCCCACATGGGGTGTCAGCACCAAATTAGGCTGGCTCCACAGAGGGCTGTCCGCTGGCGGAGGTTCGGTCCAAGTCACGTCCAAGCCAGCTGCTTGCAAATGCTCGCTTCGCAAGGCTTCCAGCAAGGCCTCCTCATCCACCAGCTTGCCGCGTCCGACGTTAATCAGGTAGCTACCACGTGGCATTTGCCGCAATTCAGCAGCTCCCATCAAACGCTCCGTACTGGGATTCAACGGCGCGGTAAGAATGACAACCTCGCACTGTTTTAGAAGTTTTCCAATCTCAGCGGCCGGCAGCAATGTTTCGATCGGAGGAATTCGTTGCGTCGCCTGCCACTCGAGGGGCAGTAAGTCAGTCGCCAATACGCGATTGCCAAAAGGCTGAAGCACCTCCGCGATGCGTTGGCCATTCCCTCCAAATCCGATAATTCCGATGGTTTTTCCGTGCAAGTCATCGGTCGGTCGACGCACAAACTCACGATTCTGCTGAGCCTGAAAAAAAGTGGGAAGACGGCGTAGCAAAGCGAGAACTAATGCCATGGCCTGCTCGGCAACCGAATCGCAAAACAAACCACTACATCCGGACACTTCAATCTCAGAATTAATGACGGCCG
>JAAEPL010000638.1 GCA_024232675.1 Planctomycetaceae bacterium | reverse complement strand
TGTTGAGAAGTTTCCGTGACATGCTTTGTTGCCCGTTGAGGTGTTAGCGTGCAACTTCAGAGGATAGGACCGAGGGTGGCCAGTGTGTTGTTCCAAACCCTGCGATGGAATGGCCACGACTCGACCTCCTTAAACGTGATCCGTTTCGAATGCCGCATGTACTCTTCCTGTCGATCGCGGACATCGCGAGTCAGTTTGGGATCATAGAGGAGGATGTTGTTTTCATAATTTAGATCGAAACTGCGGCGATCCATGTTGGCAGACCCGATCAGGGTGATGCCGCCGTCCAGGGTGAGAGATTTCGTGTGCAGTAACCCCTCTTGGTATTCATGGATTTCGACGCCTGCCTCGAGTAAATCTTGGTAATAACTGCGACTGGCTCCGGCTACGATCCAAGAATCGTTTCTTGCGGGGAAAATAATCTTGGTTTTAACCCCACGCCGGGCAGCCGAACAAAGGGCGTTTTGAATCGAAACGTTGGGGACATAATAAGGCGTGGTAATTACCAATTCTCGCCGCGCTGCATAAAAGAGCGACTCAAACATTTCGGGCATCGCTGAGAAGCGAACGGTGGGTCCTGTCCCGATCACTTGGGCCGGGAAACCATGCTCTTCGACTGTCAGGGGAAGCGCTAACATGTCGGCAATATCATCATCCGTACTGCTCATCCAGTCGCTCACGAAGAGATGTTGGTTTTGTCGCACAATCGGCCCTTGGAATCGAATCATCGCATCCACCCAAGGCGCGTACTTGGCCTTCACTCGGAACTCGGGATCGGCACAGTTTTGACTGCCGCAATAGGTGATCCGATTATCAATGATCAGTATCTTGCGGTGATTCCGTAAGTCGATGCGATTGAAAAGTACCTGAATAAGTGGGGTGCGGATTGGTAAAGCAACGGCTAATTGTACGCCCGCTGTTTTCATATCGCGCCAATGATGAGAGCGAATGAGGTCACGGGAACCTAAATTATCAGCAATGGCTCGGCACTTTACACCTCGTGCGGCCGCCCGTTTCAGTGCTCCCATCATCTTGGTGCCGGTGTGATCGGCTAACCAAATATAGAATGAGATATGAACCGTATCCTCGGCGGCATCAATATCCGCAATCATCGATTCGATCGTTTGGTTGGAGTCACCCATAAGTTGGCCAGAATTTCCACCCACGGCCTCAAATTTATTGATCGATTTACCTGTTTCAAAGAGATGCAGGTAGTTTTCCGGAATTTTCGGGCCGGCGTCGTTCTGGGCCACTGGTGGAAGTTCCGGTAACGCAGGCAGTTCGGCGATAATCTTTGAGGTCTTGGCAATGCGTTTCTTACCGATGTTGGTTTCGCCAAAAAGAATGTAGGCGAGGATACCAACGAGTGGCAGCGCGGCAATGACGGCTACCCAGGCGATCCGGGATGCTGGGTCGCGATGGGGGCGAGCCAATGCCCGTACGATGAATACGAACACCAATAATGAGTGGATAAGGAAAATTAACTCAGTCGACATGTTGCTGGCTATCTAAAGATGGAACTTGAACAGGTTGGGAAGCCATTGCTTTCTTTGAAACTCGTTCGTCACTTCTTTTAAGCGGTCTTTTTCCATTCAATCCAGCATCTGGAACTGGGCAGAACCGCAACACAGGGCTTCGCCACGAATTTCTGTCAGTGCGGGAAACTGGCGGCGAATTCGTGCCCTAAAAACCTGAGCTTAAACCGAGCATGACGTGGTTGCAAATTATCTAAGATATTCGCGGTTGGGCACAATTGCAGGCTGGCGATTGGCGAAGGGGCGAGTGATTGATAATTGTGCCCAGTGAGATTCTGACAATGGGTTCCGCAAAAAATGAATGTTCCCCAGAGGGTCTTGGTAGGTCGTAGCTGATAGATCGTCCCACACCGATTTTTGGGATCGCAAATATGGAGACGCCTCGGGAGGTTGGTTTTGGCAGTAACCCGCCGGGCAACATTGGCAGACCACCGGCACTGGTTTGCAGCAGTAATCGTCACATCTGAATTGCGTGACTCCCTGCACGCAGGGTTGGGGCCTTTTGCAATAATCATCGCAAGTGGATGTGCAGGGTGCGGGGGCGCAAGGCTGAGGTTTTTTGCAGTAGTCGTCGCAGGTTCGATTCGGTACGCAATTGGGCACCGGATAACCTTTGATCATTTCGAATAACGATTGCGCTTCCATTGAATTCGTGAATGAAAACAAAAAGATCAAGCCGATCAGGCAAGATTGGTTCCATCTCATAAAGGCATTCCCTTGACTAAGCATTTCGTTTTGCGCGGTGCATAGCACCATCGCAGCGGTTCTCGAAAGGTCTTTATTGAAGCGCGTCGGAGTCGGTACTTTCTTCGTCAAACGCTGGGTTTGGCGGAGCAATTTCCTCGACCTCTAGCAGGGGTAATGAGATAGTGGGATTCTCCGTTTCCTCAACCACTGCGGCGGAAATGAAGGCATTGCCTGAGCAGCGAATTTGCCACCCCCCTCCCAGCGACTGGTAGATTTTTATCAAGCTTAGGGCGACGTTTCCTTGAGAAGCAGCGTAAGCATCCTGCTGTGCGACTTGGGCGAATTGTAAATTGAAGACCGTGTTAAAATTGATAGCGCCAGCCTGGTATTGCGTCGTGACCAAGTCGACGCCGGAATCGGCGGCTGTCGTGGCTTCCAACAGGTACTGAGTCTCTTCCTGCGAATTCAAGAAAGAGGTAATGGCATCCTCGACCTCGCGATTTGCCTTCAATACGGTATTTTGGTAACTAATTGCCAACGCTTGAAAGGCTGCCTCTTGAGCAGCGATGTTGTTGCGGAAGCGACCGTAATTTAAGACATCCCAACTGAAAGTGGGAGCAATTATCCCAAAGTTTGAATTCGATGAGTAAGTGTTATTGAGTGCTTGGGACTGGTAACCAATTTGCCCCGCGATGGCGAAATGCGGGTAAAGGTCAGACATCGCAATCCCCACTTGAGCACTTTGGGCAGCAACAAGACGTTCCGCACGGCGGATATCAGGGCGACGCCTCAACAGTTCCCCCGGAATGCCAACAGCCACGCTGGAGGGTGCGGTGGGAATAGAGCCATCGCCGAGCATGGGCAAGATTTCTTCGGGTGGCCGGCCTAGTAAAAAACAGAGGAGGTTGTTCTGTTTTCTTAACGCGGCAGAAAATTGCGGTAATAAAGCCTTCGTGATGGCGACATTCAATTCCGCCTGGCGAACATCTACCATGGAAACAACACCGCCCTGGACCTGTGCTTTGGCGATTTGCAGGCTGCCCTCTTGGGTTTTGATATTAAGCCGCACGTAATCTAAGCGTTGTTGTAAGGTGCGAATGTTGACATACGTCGCCGCGACTTCTGCGATGAGTAGCGTTA
>JAAEPL010000637.1 GCA_024232675.1 Planctomycetaceae bacterium | reverse complement strand
CTTGCAGAGACTCATTCCGCTGAATTTAATCAGTATCTACAACTTACGGCTCAGCGAGATCGCAATGCAAATTTCACATCGAGTGATCGATTAGCTGATTTTGCCAAGTCATTCGGCGACGATTTTGTCATGTTGGAAAGTCATTTTACGCAATTCGTAAAATCATTGGACTAACGGGATCGCAGAGCCATCAGAATCGCAGAGCCATCTGGATCGCTGAGGCAGTGGGAGAAGCTGCCCTTGATTTTCTATGGCGACCGGGGGCAGTGATGGAACCGCCGTCACACGAGGCCATCTTTCACGGCACGTACTGCCGCTGCGGTGCGATCTTTAGCATTCAGTTTGCGGAGGATATTCTGCACGTGTTCTTTTACCGTTTCCACGCTGATCTCAAGGGATTTGGCGATTTCGCGATTGCTGAGTCCTAGTCCTAGATGCCGCAGGACTTGCCATTCTCGGCTCGTCAAATCAAGCGTGCGATGCTGCATGCCTTCACGTTTTTGCAATTGGTTGCGAATCGTGACAAAGAGGGGCGTCTTATCCGCAGCATCGCGACGACCAGCGTTATTAATTGCGAGAAGCAGTTTGGCTACCGTTGCAGACTTCAGCACGTAATCGCGAGCCCCATGCACGACAGCCCGGGCAACGAATGTGGGATTGTCATCCGACGTATACACCAGCACGGGTATATCGAGATTCGCTATGTCAATTTGCTCGAGCACACCGATGCCGTTGACATGTGGCATGTGAATCTCGGTGAGCACTAAATCTGCTGACGACTCCCGCACAATGTTGACGGCATCACGGCCATCCAAGGCTTGGCTAACGAGGGAGTGCCCCTGACCTGGCAACAGGCTGGAGAGTCCCTTGTGTACAACAGATTGAGAATCAAAAACGGCGATTCGCAAGAGCGTGGGTTCCATATGGGGGTGCGGATGTTCGCTGCCGTTCACTCCGAAAGAAACGACTGGCATGGTTAGCGCGGTTAAGTCACCCGCGATTAATTCAAGAGAAATAGGGAAATCGTCGGTTCCGTTCTTTGACCGTCGCGTTTAGGCAACCTAAATATCAGTACGACGTTGTTTTTTTAACACCTGCGAATATGACACCTGTGATGTCGGCTCGCAACATCTGATTATGATTTGCTGAAAGTTCCTATGAATCAAGCAAAAATTCCAACACGCCCCAAGTTGATGCTCGTAGATGATGATCGGCACCTGCTGGAATCGATGTCAGCTTGGCTGACCTCCAAAGGCTATGATGTGTCCTCTGCCAGCGGAAGTACCGATGCCAGCAGGTTGCTCGACGAGCAACCCTTTGATGTAGCAGTGGTCGATTTGCGACTTGCCGATGGGGATGGATTTCAAATCCTTGATTACTGCCGACGCACCCAGGCTGCCTTGCCTGTAATTTTGATGACCGGTTACGGCACCATTGAAACTGGCATCGAAGCCATTCGTCGTGGCGCTCACGACTTGTTGACCAAACCACTCATTGATGAGGAACTCGCGATGTCCATCCATCGCGCCATAAACCAACAACAGGTCATCGAAGAAAATAAACAACTCCGCAAACAACTCGACCATCGGTTCGGTCTTGAAAACATTGTTGGGAACGCTCCCAAGATGGCCAAGATTTTCGAAATTGTGGAAAGTGTCGCGGACACTCGCGCTACGGTATTGGTAACCGGTCAAAGCGGCACCGGGAAATCACTGATTGCTCGTGCAATTCACCGCTGCAGTAGTCGGCGTGAAGGCCCCTTCATCGAAGTGGCATGCGGGGCTTTGCCCGAGAATCTTCTGGAGAGTGAGCTTTTTGGTCACGTCGCCGGAGCGTTCACCGGAGCCATCGGAAATAAAGAAGGCAAGTTCATGCAAGCACACGGTGGCACTATCTTCCTCGATGAAATTGGCACCGCTTCGCCCGCAATGCAAGTGAAGTTGTTGCGAGTTCTGCAAGAACTACAGTTCGAACAAGTGGGTGGCTCTAAGACGTTCACGGTTGATACCCGTATCGTCTTGGCAACTAACGAAAATCTTGAATTGGCCGTCAGCGAAGGCCGCTTCCGCCAGGACTTGCTATATCGAATCAACGTGATCAATTTGGAGTTACCTGGTTTAGCAGAGCGTCAGGATGATATCCCAGCTTTAGCGGATCACTTTCTGGAACGGGTTTGTGAAAATACGGGCAAGGTTTTTGCTGGATTGGATAGTGGCGCTATCAACGCCCTGCAATGTTACAGGTGGCCCGGAAATGTTCGGGAGTTGCAGAACGTTATTGAGCGAGCCGTGCTGCTAGGTAAGAGCGATCGAATTACATTGGCAGACTTACCAGCTCACATCACTCAAGGCGTTCCCGTGGCTTCGGTTGCTGCAAGTACCAAGCAAACCTTAAAAGAAGCGCTTGAGGGTCCAGAGCGACAAATTATTTTACAAGTGCTCAGAGAAAATAACTGGAATCGAAACGTCACGGCAGAACAACTGGGGATCAATCGAACGACGCTTTACAAAAAAATGAAGCGTCTGGGCTTGGAAAACCCCAAGGCGATTGTCGGATTTTAATTTCGCCTAAAACACATGGGAAACCTGTCTACTGCACATGCGGTAGGCAGGTTTTTTTTATGGCCGTTGCGGTGCATGGAATGTCAATGAAGACGCTGAAATGCCCCGTGCAAAGCTCGATGTGGCTAGAGTTGTTTTTGGTAGAAGTGCACGTCAAAAGTCTGGTTGAATTTCCTCCCAATGGATTTCAGTGTCCCGCTGTGTTGAAAACCAAATCGTTCCGCTATGCGGATACTGGCGAGATTGTTTTCGCAGATCTTGGCAAGGATATTTTGAAATTCATTTTGCTGGGCGACCTCGATGCTTTTGGCGACCAACTGGCTGCCAATGCCTTGGCCCTGGAAATCGTTGGCGATGTAGTAAGAAATTTCGGTTGTGATCCGGTAGCCCTCCTTTTCGCTCCAAGGGTCTAAAGCTACCCAACCCACCACATTCGTGCCGTAGGCCGCGACCCATACCGCATTCCGCGGATCGCGTTGGGTGAGCCAGTGGGTGCGTTGCTCAATGCTGCGAGGTTGTGCATAAAAGGAGGCCGTGGTGTGAGCGATGGCATGGTTGAAGATGCGAGTAATGGCCGGCACATCTTGGGTGCCCGCTGCCCGAATTGACAGAGGTCCCTTGGGGTTTCGATTGTCAGCAGTGGGATCGGCGGTTACCATTTCCGAATGTTATCCCATCCCTCCAGCCAGGCGAAGTCGCTTTCGACGCCGCAGCTCTTTAATTTGGTGCTTTCTTTATGGTGTTAAATGAACAATCCCACCTCCACGAATGTCAAGCTGAGGTCGAGCAGTTACGAGAGATCGGACGGCTGTTTTACCGTCGTGGTTGGTCTGTTGGAACCAGCAGTAATTACAGCGTCGTTTTGTCTCATGAACCGTTAGAGTTGTTGATTACGGCCAGCGGTAAAGATAAAGGTGCCTTGGGCCCTGGGGATTTCGTCCGGGTTGACGGAAAAGCTCAACCAGTCGTGGAGGGGCAACCGAAAAGCTCAGCGGAAACATGGTTGCATGTGGTCGCTGCGGCCCAGCAATCAGATGTCGGCGCGGTCCTACATACCCACTCAGTTTGGGGCACCCTGTTGTCTGATCACTTTGGTGATGACGGTGGCTTTTGGATCTCCGGTTACGAAATGTTAAAGGGGTTAGAGGGAGTGCGTACCCACGAGCACCGCCAGTGGGTGCCGATTTACGAAAACACCCAAGATATCCCCACGCTCGCTGAACAGGTCAAAGACCAATTTCAGGCCCCCGATCAAGCGCCTTTTCACGGTTTCTTAATGCGCAACCACGGCCTTTATACGTGGGGGAAAGACTTGTTCGCTGCTCGCCGACACGTTGAGATTTTTGAGTTTTTGTTTGAATGTGTCGCTCGCAAACATCAATTTTGATCTGCTTCCGAGCGGACGCTTTTCTTCGGCTGAGGCAAATGAGCAAAGCTCACAAGTTGTCTTGAGGGCCAAGGTTTGCAACAATGCCATGAACAAAAAGCGTTTGCTGATGTTCCATGCAACTGCAGAGAAGGCTCTGGAATTTGGATGAAGTATCGGCCGTAAAACCGTTTGTAATCACTTTGAAATTGTTGAGGCAATCCCCATGGCAACTGTGCACGTTCCTGATTCCAATCGCTCGATTACCGATCCGGTTGAAATCAACGGCTTTTTAGCACCCTTCGGAATTCGATATGAAAAATGGGATGTGGAAGGGCGTATTGGATCCGCCGCCACGGACGAAGAAATCCTGAATGCCTACCGACCTGAGATTGAACGCTTGAAAGCGGAGGGTGGTTATGTGACCGCCGACGTCATCAACGTGCAGTCGGATACGCCCGGTTTGGATGAGATGCTGGCAAAATTTGACAAAGAGCACACGCATAGCGAAGACGAAGTCAGGTTTACCGTGGAGGGCAGCGGTGTTTTCCACATCCATCCTGACGAAGGTCCCGTGTTCAGCGTGACGGTGGAAGCAGGCGACTTGATGAATGTACCGAACGGAACTCGTCATTGGTTTAATCTGTGCAGCAGCCGCCGTATTCGCTGTATTCGCCTTTTTGAAGACATGTCAGGTTGGACTCCCCATTACATGGAAAACAGTGCTCACGTCAATTATGCACCACTGTGCATGGGACCCAAGTATTTCCCGAATGACAAAGGCGACGATATTGATTCCGTCGTGAAACTGTGATGGCACCTGCAAATACGACCTCCGTTTGTCTGAATGGAGGGCCCCTGCTATTGGATATTGAAGGAACCGTCTCGCCGGTCGCATTCGTTTACGATGTGATGTTTCCGTTTATTCGGGAGAATGTCGCCAGCTTTCTTGAGGAGCACTGGGACGAGGATGCGGTACAGACGGTGGTCGCTTTGGTGGGCAATGAT
>JAAEPL010000636.1 GCA_024232675.1 Planctomycetaceae bacterium | reverse complement strand
ATCGATGGTTGTTTTCCCAGTCCAGGAAAACGGGTTCCCGTATCAAAGTTTTTCTTCTTGCCGGGCAGTCGAACATGGAAGGTCAGGCGGTCGTTGATCTGGATCATGACAAACACTACAACGGCGGCAGAGGCATCCTTACAAAGGTGATGGAGAAACCTGGTAACGTAGCGAGATATGCGCACCTAAAGGATGCCAGTGGTAGCTGGACAGTTCGTGATGATGTTATGGTTCGGGCAGTCATACGTGACGGCAAGAAGGTGTTGCATGGCGGCCTTTCTATCGGGTTTACTGGTTATGGGGACCCTCATCATTTTGGTCCTGAGTTACAAATCGGGCACCGGTTGGGTGACCATTTTGAATCAACTGTGCTTTTGATTAAAACCGCATGGGGTGGTAAGAGCTTGCACCGGGATTTCCGTCCCCCTTCTGCAGGTGAAAAAACCGGTGAATACTACCAGAAGATGCTGGATGATTATCAGGAGGGCCTAAGGCGCATTCCTGAAGAGTTCCCGGCACTAGTGGGCTTTAAGCCTGAGTTATCGGGTTTTTTCTGGTTTCAGGGATGGAATGATATGTTTGATGAAAAGGCCAGAAGTGATTACGCCCAAAACCTCGTGCACCTCATCGATGATTTTCGAAAAACATTTCGTGTCCCCAAGTTACCGGTGGTCATAGGCGAGACGGGAAATATGGGGTCTGAAGCCGGGCCGAATATGTTGGCGATTCGAGAATCGCAGGCAAAGGCAGCAGCCGGTATCAAACCCCAAGGGTCTGCCGCGTTCGTCTCCACAACAGAATTTGCACGTCCTAAAGATCTGTCGCCTAATGTAGGCCATGGGCATCACTGGTTCGGCAACGCTGAAAGTTACTTTTTGATTGGTGATGCCATGGGCAGTGCGATGATTCGTTTGCAGCCATCATCCCATGCGAATTGATCAGACTGATGGGTGGTCAATCATTGGGATCGACTAGATTTTTCCAATTGGGATAAGTCGGGCGAACGGTGCTGGTTCTTTGACCTGGTTTCAGCGGTGCCGGTGGGCTGGCGTCGAGTACCTTTTGCAGATCTTTCTTCGACTTACTGGTTTTTGTTCCCTGTGCGGTTTTGCTCAGATCATTTTTTTCCAACAGGTCGTTGGGGACATTGTAAAATCGGCCATCACGGTACAACTTCAAGTTTTGGGTGCGTACAAACTGCCCCGGCTGTTTATTCCAATAAGGCTGATAGTGCGTTAAGACCCAGTCTCGAGGAGTTCCTCGTTGTCCAGTGAGTTGGGGCAGAAAACTACGGCCATCGATAGGATCGCTTTCACCCAAACGGACACCTGCTGCTTGGGCAAGAGTTGGATAGAGATCCGTGAATTCGACTAGATCGTTCGATACCCTGTCGACGGGTGAGGTGCCTGACCATGCAGCGACCATGGGGACGTGCGTTCCCATGTCGGTCATGCCGCCTTTTCCTCCCCTGATCGATTGGCCTTTCCAAGTGGATGTGATGCCAGTGTTGGTGCCATTATCGCCGGTGAAAATGATGATGGTGTTTTCCAGCTTGTTGATGTCGCGAACTTTGGCTACCAAGCGACCAACAATCTTATCCATGTACTCGACCATCGCGACGAAATTGACTTTCTGGGCTTCCTTGCTCTTGGGGGCCTTGTTTGCAGCTTGCGTTCGTGGGGCGTCGCCGATCGTGTCTGGGGTTTTTACAAAGGGGTCATGCACCAACACCATCGGGTAGTAAACGAAGAAGGGGGTGTTTTGATTTCGGACCATGAAGTCACAGAGAAAATCGCACATCAAGTCAGGGCCGTATTTTCCCGCATTGTCGGCAACTGTTTCCAGCTTGCCATTACGTTCCAGTGGTGGGCTCCAAAAACGTTCGCCTCCACCAGATTTAACCTGTTTACCCGTGGTGACTTGCCAAAGATAGGATTCATCAAAACCGGCCTTCAGCGGACGCTTGCTGTCTTTGGATCCTGGCAAACTGTTGTACAGTCCGTTCAGTTGCCACTTTCCCGCGATGGCGGTCTTGTAACCCGCCGACTGCAGTAAATGGCCAAACGTTTTGTCCTTCGGGTTCAGGTATCCAAAATGCGTGTAATTTCTAAAGTTGTATTGGCCGGTCATCAGCTTGACGCGACTGGGCGTGCAGATTGGCGTTGAATAGCAATGTTCGAATCGTATGCCGTGCTCCGCCAAGGCGTCGATGTTGGGTGTTTTGTAGTCTTCGCCACCATAACATCCAAATGCTTCCCAGCTGACATCATCAGCCATGATCAATATGATGTTTGGCTTCTCCTTCGCAGGGCGGGGAATTGGTTCGACGGCAATCAGATTTACAGTGACCGCTGCCACGGACATCAGGACCAGAACAGAAAGATAACGATGCATGGGTTCAATCAGATGTAAGACAGGGACTGAAAATGACAAGTAAATCCGGGCGTCTGAATCAGCCTTCATCACTTTTTCGCGGGACAGGCAATGTTACGGTGCGGGCGGCATCTTTTAACAACTTTGATCGGCCGCCGTATGAACTGATCAGTTAAGTTTAACGACCTAGTGTTTGCTTTTTTGTAGCCCAGATCAATTGGTCATTGCTGTGCCGGGAAACTGTTTCCTGAATCCACGTTGCTGCATAAGCCACCTGTGGGGCAAAACCGCCTCCGTGAGTGATCCCAACCAGCACATCACCCACTTCTTTTGAATGAATCAACCAAGGGCCGCCGCTGCTGCCTGCTTTTCCGCGTCGATCCTCTTTCTTCGGAACACGCAAATTATCCGAGCCACCAGACGCTGGAATGTCACGCCATATCTCGTTTCCTGCGACTTTTTTAATTGACAGTTTCCCGTCCTCGCGGCTGAGTTTCTGTCGCAGCAACAGTACGGCAGGTCGATCTTCCTTTTTGACGGGACGTACTAGACGCAGAAGAGCAAGGTCCTTGGTTTTGTGCCTCAGTACTTTGTTAACACCAATGGTCGCTGGTTTTTTTTTCGACGTGGTGAATCGCACTTTCACATCACCGGATTTAGCCTTTCGTGATGTTATGCAGTGCGATGCGGTCAGCACCCAGTGAGGCGAAATCAAGACGCCTTTGCCACCACCACAATTGACACTTAGATTTTTTCGGTCATTCATCGGGTAGGGAGAGTCACCGGCAGTGACCATCGTGAATGCGACTGCGGGATGGGGGTCAGCGGGTACCGATTGGGGCGGGGTGGCTAACGCAATTGTGCCAACCATCCAGTACAGGCAAACAAGGATTGGTTTTTTCATTGAAATGGCCGTCGAAACCAGCATTATTGCGAGATGTAATAGATCGATAACCGATCTTAGCTGATTTCTCGCAGAATCGCATCGTATTTCATTTGCCCGCACGACCGCTCGTGTAGCGGTGGGGCTCGTGAGGGTGTGATGCGTGAGCGCATCTAAGGCTGCAGTTAATAGCGTTGCAGCAGGTCGTAGAACAGAAATCGAAGCGGCTGATACAGTAAAATCCACGCGGACAGCTATCTATGCGTCTTCATT
>JAAEPL010000635.1 GCA_024232675.1 Planctomycetaceae bacterium | reverse complement strand
GAGAAGAATGAAGACCTACGAAATATCACGCTTGCCGAATCGCCTTGGCTATTAACGGCAAAGGGTGAGAGTCAATCACGTCGAAACGTTGGGAATTTACTCGACGTGAATCGAATGAACTCGGAAATCCGTAGTGCCTTGGAACAACTGACAGAAATGCAACGAAGGGACGGGGCGTGGCCCTGGTTCCCCGGAGGCTCGGCTAACAATTTCATTACGTTGTACGTGACCACCGGGTTCGGACGACTACGTCGCATGGGTGCTGATATCGATGTTGCTCCCGCCTTAAGAGCCATCAGTCACTTGGACGAGTGGATGGATAAAAGTTATCAAGATCTGAAAAAACGCGATCGTCTGAAGCAAACCAATCTATCCCCCACCCTCTGCCTTTACTTTTACGGCCGCAGCTTTTTCCTCCGCGATAAGCCGCTGGCAGATAAATACCAAGAAGCCTTTCAGTATTTTGAAGGTCAGGCCAAGCAGCACTGGACGAAGCTTAACAACCGCCAATCACAAGGCCATTTAGCCATTGCGCTAAAGCGGATGGGAGATCAAGAGACCCCCCAAGCCATCCTCAAGTCGCTCACAGAACGCAGTCTGCAAAGTGATGAACTGGGCATGTACTGGCAGGACGAACGTCTATCTTGGTGGTGGTATCGTGCTCCCATCGAAACCCAAGCACTCATGATCGAGGCATACGATGAGGTCGCCGGTGATACAGAAAAGGTAGAAGAGTTGAAAATCTGGTTGCTGAAACAAAAACAGACCCAGAACTGGAAGACGACGAAGGCGACCGCGGATGCTTGCTACGCACTGCTTTTGAATGGCTCCAATTTATTAGCCTCAAACGAACTTGTAACTATCTCGTTGGGCAACATGCTGGTCACGCCCGAGAATGTAGAAGCCGGCACCGGGTTCTATGAAAAAGTAATGGTGGCCAACGAAATACAACCTGAAATGGGGAATATCAAAATGACCAAGTCCGATGAGGGCATTGCCTGGGGCAGCATCCATTGGCAATACCTTGAGGACATTAGCAAGATCAAGCCTTACGAGGGGACTCCACTGACAATTAAGAAACGACTCTATGTAAAGAAAAACACGGCCGACGGTCCGGTTATCAGTGAAATCGCCGGACCATTACAGGTGGGCGATGAAGTCGTGACCCGTGTCGAATTACGCGTCGATCGAGACATGGAATTCATCCACTTGAAAGACTATCGAGGCAGTGGCACGGAGCCCGTTAATGTCATTTCACGCTACAAGTTCCAGGACGGACTTGGCTATTATGAATCGACCCGGGATACGGCCAGCCACTTCTTCATTGATCGTCTACCCCGCGGCACCTATGTTTTTGAATACTCCGTTCGCGTTCAAAACCGTGGCGTGTACGAATCGGGGATAGCCGAGGTTCAATGCATGTACGCCCCTGAATTCAATAGCCACTCTGAAAGTGTCGAACTCACGGTCAAGTAAAAACCGCAGCGTCGTTGGTAAAACCCGCAGCGTCGTTGGTAAAACCCGCAGCGGCGTCGGTTTTAATTCGAAGAGCAAATAAAAAAGCCGGCCCATATGGGTCGGCTTTTTCGCTTCATCGAGAAGGCTTAATCAACCAGCATATCCTTAGCTAGTTCTCAAAGCTCTCCTCAACGAACTCGATGAACTCAATGTTCTCTTCCTTGGCGGCCGCTCGAAGCTTGTTCAAAGCACGCGCTTCGATCTGTCGGATTCGCTCTTTCGTAACACCCAACTCGGCTCCTACCTCTTTCAAGGTGAGAGGTTCCTGGTTGTAGTCCAGACCGAATCGGCTGACGATAATTTTCTGCTCGCGGTCATCCAATGCTTCCAAGATCCGGCCCACTTGATGCAAGCGAGCTTTCTGAGCCGACTCAATAAGGTAACGATCGGAACGCCCGTCTTCGGTTGCCACAAACATCTCTTCTGAAGTTGGCCGGAATCGGTCCTTCTGTTTGTATTCATGAGGAATCGTGCGGGCATAGTTTTTCATGATTGCCCAGGACGCGTAAGTGCTAAACTTGTTCCCGCGAGTGTAGTCAAACTTTTCGACCGCACGAATCAATGACATGTTTCCGTCACTGACCAAGAGGAAGAAATCTTCGTTGGCGTTCACATGGCGTTTGGCAATCGAAACTACGAGCCTCAAGTTGGCTTGCACGATCCAATTCTTTACCCCAACAGCTTGGTCATAAAGATTTTGAATCTCATCCATATCGGATGCCTTGGCATGGTTTACGTCTAATTTCTCACGCAAACTGGCGGCTCGGCATTTCAGGAAATTGTATTGGCGAAACAGATGTCGCTCTTGTTCCCGAGTCAGCAAAGCTGTTTCGTATAACGACGCCAGGTATCTTGGTAATCCGGAAGGTGCCTTTACCCGTCGCGGTGTGTGCTCTGGATCCGGCAGCGGTGCCAGAATTTTTTTCCCGGCAGCTTTACGATGAAATTCTTCGCTGTCCATAAAGTCCAGCGGCAGTTCCATGATGGCATGGGCCCGCATCTCATTGACCACTCGATATACCGTCGTTTTGGTACGACAGTAGCGGCGGGCAATGGAATCAACGTTTTTGCCAGTCAAGTAATCCGCGTAAATACGTTCCTTCATCTCCATATTCAGCGGACCCGTTTGGTCCGGGAATACCGCTTGCTCTGGATGCTTCTCGTCGAATTGCTTGATCGTGTAACGAATCGTTTCGACGCTGCGAGCCATATGGTCGGCGATCCGTCTAGCGACTTCTGCAGGGCAACCGCCACTGCGTGCTAACCGCTTAGCCCGATCGATAATTTCTTCGCGATCAGTGTCCGAAAGCTGGCTGAAGCGTTCGCCACGACGAACCTTTTCGCGATTGTCTTTAACGAAGTAATCGACGCTCGAATGGAGGAAGCCTACGCGTTTTCGACCGCCATCAAAAATGATCTTGCGACTGACCAAACCCTGCTGTCTCCAGCGGCTGATCGTTTTTGTCGAGACATTAAACATTTTGCTGAGCTGATCTACCGTATGGACCGGTTGGCCCACCTCATCGGCTCGGATATTCGCCGATTCCGAGAGATCTTCGATCAGACACGACAGGTCGTGTCGCAATTCATCACCCGACATCGGCACGATCGGCGCACCTTCGGGTCGGTATGTGGTGACGCGGTAGCAGACGTATTCGTAGCTGTAAGTTTTCCCTAGATCGATCTCTCGCAAGAGACGCTCAGCCCGCTCAAGTTGCTCGAGCTTTTTATCTCGGGGCGCAAAGCGAACCTGCTGATCTCGCAACTGCTGGATAAGTGAACTTTTATAGTCGGTGTGCATATGTTGACCTCTTCTCAGTTGTTTGCCCGGTGTTCCGCGTGACGGCCAGGGGGGATCCTTTTGGCAATCACCCAGACAAACAAATTTCATTTCATGGAGCGTCATGCTCCAACCATATCAACTCGGGGGGGAGTCTGATGGCTATTTGGTACCGTTTCAGCCGCGGACGACCTCAAAACGGTTCAACGTTCACCTGATTAGACGGTCTTCAGGTTGATTTCATTACGAAAAATCAGATCAAATAGTTCGAGACCGCAACTAACCCGGTAAGGACCATCAATGCCCTCGCGCCGAGACGCACTCTCTCACAAACATACCCGATCCTGTTTTAAGAACCGCTTATCAACTGATTTGTTCGCAATGAATTCCCTCAATTCCAACGCTTTTCGACCAATTTGGACGGTCAGCGAGGCTTTAAGGGCCGATTCGGCTACCTTGCCGTCGTAGGAGAGTTTCTCTTTTCCATACGACCAGACGCTCGGGAACCAGTTATCCGTTAAAGAGGAAGTTCGAGGAGGATTCCTTGGAAACGATGCTGCAAATGGCCGATCAAGCCATTACGACACATTTCGCCCCTTATTCGTCGGTGCCCACCGAATATTGGACAAAAAATCATGAAAAACCAGAAATTTTTCTCAAGTCTTACTGCCGTGCTTCTGGTTGCCTCCTTTTCGGCACAAACAACCGCCCAAATTAACATCACGCCCAGCACAACGACCGGCCAAGTCTATTTGGTCAAAGCGGCGCTAGAAGGTCGCGGGGTGGTTCAGCCCGAGGAAAATCAGTCCCTGCAAATGGACGTGGATGCTCGTTTCCAATACCAAGAACGGGTCATTGCTCGAAAGACTCAACTCAAATCCATTCGTGATTATGAGCTGGCGAGAGCCAATATCCGCATCGACAACAAACCGCTGAACAGCCGTCTAGCCGACGCTCGCAAAGTGGTCATTGTGCAAACCAAATCGACCGGCCAGCAAATCAAACTCGCTTCTCTCGGTGGTCCCATGACACAGAGTGAATTTGAGTTAGTTAATACGCCTGCGAATACGCTGATCTTATCTGAGGTATTTGCTAAAGACCGCGTCAAAGTGGGTGATACCTGGAGCCCCGACAGTCAGGTCCTGGCACAATTCTTTAACATCGAATCGGTAGATAAGTCCGACGTTCGAATTGAACTCGCTAACGTCAAAGGTAAGGATGCGATATTAGTAATCGCAGGTAATATTGAGGGGAATGTCGATGGAGCAATTACCCAAATTGCCTTGAACGGGAGTGTACGCTTCAATTCCTCGCTGGGCAGTGTTACCCAAGCCAACCTGACGATCTCTCAACAGCGTGACATCGGCTTGGTCGTCCCGGGATTGGACGCCACCTTCAAACTGCTTATCTCACTGAAACCCATCGAGCAAAGCGAAACGTTATCTGATGCGGGCTTGGCTAGTTTACGAAAAAATGCCGGGTCCATTACGGATGACCTTCTATTGACGCCTGAGGGCAGCTCGGTCTCCCTGATACATCCTCGGCAATGGCGTGTCATTTCCAATCACCGTGCTCGCACCATCCTCCGATATAACCAAAACGGTCGGATGATTGGCCAATGCGAGATTCTGCCATTGCCCAGTCGATTGCCCAATCAGGAACAAACCCTAGAGCAATTCCAAGCGGTGGTAAAAAACAAGTTGGCCGAAAACACCGGGGAAATTGAATCTGCCAATGCTTCGCAATCAGAAAATGGTTTGGAGTGGATGCGAGTCAAAGCCTCGGGCACGACCAACGGAGTCAATCTGCAATGGATTTATTACACGCTTAGCAGCCCTGACGGACGACGAGTCCAACTCGTTTTCACAACGGAACCCGCTTACGCCAACATGTTCACCAACACCGAGCGATTCTTGGTCGATTCGCTGAAATTTGAATCGATCGACGCTTCATCTACACAAAAGCTACCTGCCCAACCCGCGTCCGCGAAAAAGACGTCCACCGAGAAGGCGGATGTTAAGACCGTCGACTCGGTCAAGAAATAGGGCAGCAACAATATTTAGACCGCTTCTTTGAAGTGGTTGTGCAATAAAAGACGCGACCTTCGGGTCGCGTCTTTTTTTTGGGATCTAAACGAAAAACAACCCAGACTGCAGGGGGATTGTTAAGCAATCTCAAACGAGGCAGCAGTCGAAATCGGGGAAACCGAACAACCGTTTGCTCTCTTGACGGTCAAAGGCAAGCCTCATCGAAAGCGATATCTCACTTACTACCACTTGAGGGCAAGCAATCTGTTTAGGAAACTCTTGGCAAAGGAGGGTTGGAATTTCAGTCTGCCTGCACCTTATAAATTGCGTTGAATCTCATTTTCAAAACCGCCCTGCCCTATCCCCGCTTAAGCCTAGAAGGAACCATTCATGTTGGATCTGTTTGACCAAGTAAATGACGCTGTTGAGTTTATCCGCGGACATTGGAAAGAGACTCCCCAAGCGGGCATCATTCTGGGAACGGGATTAGGGACCCTGGTCGATCAAATCGACGTCGCAGCCTCGATTGACTATGGCGACATTCCTCATTTCGCGCAGTCGACCGCCACGAGCCACGAAGGGCGTTTGATCTGCGGCACCATTGGTGGATTGCCGGTAGTGGCGATGCAGGGACGGTTTCACATGTACGAAGGATATGAGCTCAAAAAAATCACACTACCCGTCCGCGTATTTAAGGCGATGGGGGCAGACTTACTGGTCCTCTCTAATGCATGTGGCGGTCTGAACCCGAATTATCAACTGGGCGACATCATGTTGATCGACGATCAAATTAATTTGATGGGAGACAACCCACTGATCGGAATCAATGATGATCGTCTCGGACCACGCTTTCCGGACATGAGTGAACCCTACTCGCGGAAACTGATCGACCGAGCATTACGGATCGCGCGGCGTGAGGATATTGTGGCTCACAAGGGCGTGTTTGTAGCCGTCGCCGGCCCCAATCTGGAGACGGCTGCCGAGTATCGTTTCTTGCGTACCATCGGAGCTGACGTTGTGGGCATGTCAACGGTTCCGGAGACGATCGTGGCCGTTCACGCAGGCATGCGAGTCGTTGGCTTTTCTTGTATCACCGACATGTGTCTCCCCGATGCCTTAAAACCCGCTAATGTGGAAGAGATCATTGCAATTGCCAACGCCGCAGAACCCAAGCTGACCAAACTGGTCATGGGCGTGCTGGCCGAAGAACAGGAATAAGGCAGGCGGTAAAATGGATGAAAGCCAACCATTGGATTCGGCATTGAAATTCATCGACAGCCGGTGGGGCAAACGGGCGCGGTACGGCGTAATTCTTGGCACTGGTGCCGGGGATGTCGCTGAGCAAATCCAAACCGATGTCACGATTCCTTACAGCCAAATCCCAAGCTTTCCCAATGCGACAGCCCTCGGGCATCGCGGTGAGCTGGTCTGCGGTCGATTAGCGAATGCAAATATCATCGCGATGCGCGGTCGGTTTCACTTGTATGAAGGCTACTCCGACCAGCAAGTCCTGTTCCCTTTGCAAATCATGCGTGCCCTAGGCGTCGAATTACTGTTTATCAGTAATGCGGCCGGAGGCTTGAATCCGCATTTTGAAAGTGGCCAATTGATGGTCCTGCAAAGCCATCTGGATCTGATGTTCCGCGCCTGGAAACAACCCAGCATCATGACAGCGGCAGAGCGTCCTCTGACTCGCGCCGATATGTATGACCGGGATCTGATTCAGCTGTCAATCAAACATGCCATGAGCGAAGACTTCGTGTTGCACCGCGGGGTATATGCCGGATTACTCGGCCCTACCTACGAAACACGAGCCGAGTATCGCTTTTTGAGACGAATTGGCGCTGATGTGGCGGGCATGTCCACCGTCCCCGAGGTGGTTTTTGCAGCTGGGCTGGGCATGCGAATTCTCGCCTTCTCAATCGTTGCGAACGTCGCCAAGCCGGATGTTCTAGAGCCG
>JAAEPL010000634.1 GCA_024232675.1 Planctomycetaceae bacterium | reverse complement strand
TCGCGACCGTAGGACCGTTATAGCTACGGCCGCCGTGTACCGGGGCTTCGATCAGGAGCTGCGCACAAGCGCTAACCCCATCAATCAACCTCCCGGCACCGGGCAGGCGTCACACCGTATACGTCCACTTACGTGTTTGCACAGTGCTATGTTTTTAATAAACAGTTGCAGCCACCTGGTCACTGCGACCGCCAAAAGCTGACCGAGCAAGTCGGATCACCTTCAGCGGCGTACCTTCTCCCGAAGTTACGGTACCATTTTGCCTAGTTCCTTCACCCGAGTTCTCTCAAGCGCCTTGGTATTCTCTACCTAACCACCTGTGTCGGTTTGGGGTACGGTCTCTTACAACCTGAAGCTTAGAGGATTTTCTTGGAAGCATGGCATCGACCACTTCACTCTACAATAGAGCTCGTCATCAGTTCTCGATCTTAAAGAAACCCGGATTTACCTAAGTCTCAAATCTACTACCTTAAACACGGACAACCATCGCCGTGCTGGCCTAGCCTTCTCCGTCCCCCCATCGCAATTGCAAGAGGTACAGGAATATTAACCTGTTTCCCATCGACTACGCATTTCTGCCTCGCCTTAGGGGCCGACTAACCCTGCGCCGATTAACGTTGCGCAGGAAACCTTGGTCTTTCGGCGAGGAGGTTTTTCACCCCCTTTATCGTTACTCATGTCAGCATTCGCACTTGTGATACCTCCAGCGAACTTCTCAATTCACCTTCATCAGCCTACACAACGCTCCTCTACCATGCGTGTAAACACGCATCCGCAGCTTCGGTGTACAGTTTAGCCCCGTTAAATCTTCCGCGCGGGCCGACTCGACTAGTGAGCTATTACGCTTTCTTTAAAGGGTGGCTGCTTCTAAGCCAACCTCCTAGCTGTCTAAGCCTTCCTACATCGTTTCCCACTTAACTGTACTTTGGGACCTTAGCTGGCGGTCTGGGTTGTTTCCCTTTCCACGACGGACGTTAGCACCCGCCGTGTGTCTCCCGCGATTGTACTCCTGGGTATTCGGAGTTTGCATGGGGTTGGTAAGTCGGGATGACCC
>JAAEPL010000633.1 GCA_024232675.1 Planctomycetaceae bacterium | reverse complement strand
TCTGTTTCCGAAGACGCTTCCTTAGGGATCTCGAAATCTTCTGTGGTGAGAGATGAAATTCAGTTGGTAGAGCAGGTGCGACTCGTTCATGAACAAGTTGAAACGGACGCATTGGTGGAGGCGTACATCGAAGGGCGAGAGATGTATGTTGGTGTGATTGGCAACCGTCGTTTGAAGGCCTTGCCCATATGGGAATTGGTTTTTCAAAAAGCACCGGAAGGTACCCCCATCATCGCCACCTCGCGCGTGAAATGGGATATCGAATACCAAAAGAAAATGGGTGTGGAGACCGTGGCGGCAGATGACCTCGACCGTAAGACACGCGAGAAAATTCTTGAGACTTGCCGACGAGTCTACAAAGCACTCAGTCTGAGTGGTTACGCGCGAATGGATTTGCGATTAACACCTGAGAACGAGGTCTATGTATTGGAGGCCAATCCCAATCCTAACCTCTCGTTTGGAGAGGACTTTGCTGAGTCCGCAGAGAAAGTGGGGATTGGTTACGAGCAACTCTTGCACAAAATTATTTCGCTGGGACTCAGTTACCAGGCTGAGTGGCGTCTGGTTTGAGATAAATCTGGTGGACCTGCGGGCGTTGCTTGACAGGGGCGTTTGGTCAAGCTCAACTTGGCCTTCTACGACCTGCCAATTTCTTACCCAACCGACGCAAGCAAATGCTGCAAGCCTCAAGAAAAATTGTTCTGTTGGTCTTTCTGATCTTCTCCGCCCCTTCTCTAACACAGGGCCAAGATGCTATTGATTGGCCCGCTTGGATGGGCGTTGGAATGGACGGGGTTTGGCAGGAAACAGGCATTATTGAATCTTTTCCGACTGGCGGGCCACCCGTGTTATGGCGGCAGGCCGTGGGGGGCGGATACGGCGGTCCTGCGGTTGCCGAGGGGCGCGTTTATCTGATGGACCGTACCGAGGACACCCGCGGCGGCGCTGTGGAAAATGCCATTCGCGAAGCAGGGGAAATATCCGGAGGCGAACGCGTTCTCTGTTTAGAAGCCCAAACAGGTAAGCTGATCTGGGAGTATCCATACGATTGTCCCTATAAGGTTGCTTATCCCACGGGTCCTCGCTGCACGCCCCTTGTCGACGGCCAGCGAGTTTACACCTTAGGTGCCATGGGAGATTTACTTTGTCTGAATAAAAATACAGGCGAGGTGATTTGGCAAAGAAAACTCACGCGTGATTTCCAAACGAAGCCTCCCTTATGGGGTTACGCGTCGCATCCGTTGATCGACGGGGATCGCTTGCTAGTGCCCGTTGGTGGCGAGGGTACCGCGGTCGTTGCATTTGATAAGAATACCGGTCAGGAAATTTGGCGTTCTCAGTCCACGCTTGATATTGGGTACGCGCCGCTGATTATGTTCGAGAAAGCGACCCCTACGCCCCAATTGATTTTTTGGCATGCCGAAGGCGTCACCTCATTAAATCCAGCAACTGGAAAAAAGTATTGGTTTGTGAAATTTCCTGAAGAACCCAATCCTTCGCAAACGACCATTGCGACCCCTCGAATCATTGGTGATCGTTTGTTGATAAGTGAGTTTTATAAAGGCTCGCTGATGTTGAAATTGACCTCCGATCCTCCCGCAGCCACCGAGTTGTGGCGTAGTTATCGCACGGATCCCAAGCATGAGAAAAGCTTGAACTCCATGATGACGACTCCTGTGATTAAAGACCAACATGCGTATGGCATTGCCTATGCAGGGCGTGGCATCGGCGTATTACGCTGCATTCGATTATCGGATGGGACGGCGGTTTGGAGCAAAGACAGATGGATGGAGGAGGAGCCGGTAGTGTTTGCCACTTCATTTATCGTTGCAAATCAGGGTCGTTACGTAATGTTCAATGATAATGGGGAATTGATGTTTGCGAAATTTTCACCAAGCGGATGGGAGGTTATTGATAAAACCAAGATTCTTGAACCTACCAGTGCTGCCCGTGGACGTGATGTGGTTTGGTCTCACCCCGCTTTCTCCGGAAAAAAGATATTCGTCCGCAACGATGAGGAAATCGTCTGCGTGAATCTGGCAGCGACCGAGTAATCTTCGCAGGACAACGCCGAGAGTGTTTTGTGTTCGGTAGATTACGGTTCTTTCTTATCCGCTGTTTTGTCGCGTCGGTGCATTGGTGTGAAAGTGCGACCGCGTTTTCGAGACATGCCAGTCGTCACGCTGCGGCGATGTGGCGTCGGCAGTCATGCCGATTAAAGCGACAATGCTGAATAGGAGGCCTCAAAGCTTATTGAAATAAACGGAATTTATTGCCACGGGACGTATATTACGACTTAGAGTTGGGAAAGAAACCAGTAAACATCCCAAGTAGATTGGAATCAAAGTGTTCAGGAAAATTAAAAATTTCTTGGTAGAAACGGAAGCCGCTACAGCCGTGGAATATGCCGTGCTGTTGGTCTTAATTGCTGGAGCAATCATTGCTTCGATTCAGGCCGTCGGTGGAGCTGCGGGAGCTTACTGGGACTACAACCGAAACGGTATCGAAGAGGCATTCGACCAATAGATTTGGTAGGAATAGAAATGAATCAAAAACGCAAAACACTTTTAGTGGACAAGGAAATTCAGCTGAAAATGGCTGCGAACCTTGTCTTCTATTGGCTGACTTCGATATTCTCAGTTGTTTTGTTGGTGGCGATTTTCCAAACCTTCAATGGTTCCGATACGCTGTTGGTTGATAACTTGCTGAACGTCATCAAGCAGCATGCGGTCGTTTTCCTCGGCATGTTGGCTTTCTTGCCATTGATCGTTTTGCACTCCTTAAAGTTGCCGCTTCGCTTTGCCGGCCCTATCCATCGATTGCGTAAGGATTTGGCTCGTCTGGAAAAAGGTGAAAACGTCGAATTCAGTTTTCGCGATACTGACTTTTGGAAAGATATTCCTCAGTCGTTGAACGCCTTGGTCTCGAAAATTGAGGAGTTGGAAAATCAAGTTACTGAAGAAATGAATCGAGATTCGATTAGTTTCTAGGCTTCGCTGGCCGTCTGAGAGACGCACAAACTCATGGGTGATTCGAAGTTGTGCAGAGTCCCATTGCGGCTCGCCAGACCCGCCCAGGTGATCAGGCTACGAGCGAATTTATAAAAAAAATGCTCTCGGAAATACAGACATCCAAGGGGGGCTGAGGATGATCCGTGATTTCCCGAGAGCGATTGGTCGGTAGATCAGAAGCTTCCGTGCTCTGATCACCGGTGGAAAAAATCGCGTATCAGAAATGAGTTACCAGTCGCTTCCGTGCTTCTTGTAAATTCACTTTGGATAGCCAGGGGTCAGAGACCACTTTGCTACTGATACAAGATTCGTTCCTTTGGTTGTTTTGTTGTTTGTCGTACCCGACTTGGCGGAGATTATGGGATCGTCCGAAACGGGTCAATAGAACAATTACAGAATTGTGAAATGGCGTGATTTGAGGGCCGGTACGCTATCAAACCGCGGCTTGCAAAGGATGAATGTTGGTCAAGACACCCTGTAGCGAAGTATTTTTGGAAGGTTGACGTTGACACGTACCAACAATGTGTTGCGTTTTCGCAACGGTTCTTCCAGCAACTGGCCTGTGGTGTCAAATAAGCCCCTGATTTCTTGACCTTGAACGAATGGAATGGGTAGGGTTCAGGATTTGCCTTTAGCGGAAAGTCATTCCACCCAGTCGCCCCACCTGTACAGCCTTATGTCCAACGCCTTCACAGTCCCTTCTGATGCCGCTCCTGCAAAGGCTAAAACGAAGAGGATCGTAGAACTTGATTCACTGCGAGCGATAGCGGCTCTCAACTTGGGATGCGTATTCATTTACCACGTAAACCACGCAGGTGTCCCACCTGCTTTATCGATGTTGGCCGGCATCGTTTTCGTGCTCGCCGTTTCGACTTTGGTGACCTATGAAATTGAAGGTCCAATGAAAGCTTGGCTTCGCCGCCGTTACGCCGAGCTCAAAGAAAATATCTCGACTCGGCGCGAAAACGTTCCCGCATCTGCGACTTAAAATCCGAACGCTTGACATGCACAATCGCACCTTAATTAACCGCATCATTACGACACCCGAAGAGTTCGCGGCTTCCCGTGAATGCTGGAATGAGTTAGTCGGTGACCGCCTGTTTCATCGCTGGGAATGGATGTATTCATGGTGGGAGCAATTGGGTGGAGCGGGAGAGCTCGCAATCGTCGTCGTGCAGGATTTATCGGGAGCGTGGGTCGGCTTGGCCCCTTGGTATAAAGCAAGGTCGGCGAGTCGCGGTCGAGTGATCAGCGCGCTGGGGAATGGTCTGGCCTGCTCGGATTACGTCAGCGTGGTAGCTGTTGAGGGGATGGAGGAATTCGTCTCGGAGGAGCTGTTAAAGGTGATGTCATCTGGGCACCCGCTGTTCGCAAACGTAGACCTAATCGAAATTGAGGGCCATCTAGCGAATGATCCCGTGGTGGAAGCGTTGCGCGTTTGTGCCAGTGATTCATTCGGGGGTAACGTACAAGAAGTAATCGGAGGTGCTTGGAAAACGAAGCTGCCGTCCAGTTGGGACGATTTTCAAAGAGCATTACGACAATCATTTCGTCGCAAAACCAAGAGAGCAATGCGGCGATTAACCTCGGGCGAATGCGAATCGTATTTATTTGTTAGCGGCGAAGAAATAAATCAAGCTTGGCCCGATTTCGTGGATCTCCATCAGCGCCGCCGCCGCAGTCTGGGGCAACCCGGTTGCTTTTCTGACCCAAGTTTTTCAGCGTTTCTCAAAGCGGCCACGCTGCGTTTAGCGGAATCAGGTAGGGCACACATTAATATGGTGTCTCACCAAGGCAGACCGCTTGCTTGCAATCTAGGATTTTCTGCTGGTGACACGATTTATCTGTATCAAACGGGGGTGGATCCTGAGCGAATGGATTTAGAGCCGGGGCACATTAACTCGTGTTCGGTCATCAACGCGACGATCGAGCATTCTTTCACCTGCTTTGATTTTCTCCGCGGTGACGAGCCCTACAAACGTTTCTGGAATGCGGAACGCAC
>JAAEPL010000632.1 GCA_024232675.1 Planctomycetaceae bacterium | reverse complement strand
TTATCAAATTGGACCAGCCGTTCGCGCGGATGAAGTTGGTCACCACCACAACATAGAATTCACTATGCTGGAATGGTATCGCGTCGCTGATTCCTATGCCGCAGGCATGGATCTTTTAGATGAATTCGCCCAAACATTACTGGGTCTCCCACCGGCAAAGCGACTCACTTTTTATGACGCGGTGAAGCAATACTGCGGGCTCGACTTTGACGCCATGGATGCGACGCAAACCGCCCGCAAACTAGGTGAGTTAATGAGCAGTGAGGATTTGCTGGAAACGGTTTTAGTTGAAAAAATCGAACCCGCCATGGCTCAATTTCCATCAGTGATCCTATACGATTGGCCGGCCGATCAAGCCGCTTTATCGAAAGTCCGAGACTCCGATTGTCCTGGTGTTCGCGAGGTTGCGGAACGATTTGAGCTGTACGTTGCCGGTCACGAAATTGCCAACGGGTATCACGAATTAACGGATGCCGATGTCCTATATTCGCGGAACTTGGAAAACAATTTGGCGCGCAGTCACGCGGGCCGCAGCGAATTACCCAACGAAAGCCGCTTGTTAGACGCCATGCGACACGGGCTGCCCGATTGTTGCGGCGTGGCCCTCGGCGTTGATCGGCTGATCATGCTGGCTTTGGGAAAGTCAACCATCAGCGAAGTCATGGCGTTCGACAGTGGCCGAGCCTAACGACTCGGCTAATCCACAGCAGTCAACGCGTGTTCAACGATTCTCACTGACGATGGGGAGTTGATAAAAATGACGCGCCGTCCCTCCCAGAATCATCGACTGCTCATGCTCGCTTAGCGATTCGATCAACTGCCGCGTGGCAGCATAGACCTGAGCGTAATTTGCGGCCAGATTACAGACCGGCCAATCACTGCCGTACATCAACCGTTGCGGGCCAAAGCATTCGATAGCCGTTTCTGCGTAAGGTCGAAGTTGCTCCACTTCCCAATCCTGCCAGTCGGCCTCCGTCACCATGCCCGAGAGTTTACAGTATACATTCTCGTGCTCAGCGGCAGCCCGGATTTGTTTTCTCCATCCCTCGAATGAGCCCTGCTTAATGTTGGGCTTCGAGAGGTGGTTAATTACCAAGGGCAGCCCCGGGAACTGGCTGGCAACGGTCACGGCATGCTTTAAGTGCCGTTCATAGAATAACAAATCAAAGGGCAGCTGCCGCTTCTCAAGCTCCGCCAAACCTCGCAACACATCCCCGCGAATAATAAAGTCTTCATCGGGTTCGTCCTGAACCACATGCCGGATACCGACAAATTTTGGGCGATCTTGAAACTCCGCCAATTGATCGCCGCACGCGGAACTGGCTAAATCGACCCAGCCAACAACGCCAGCGATGAAACCGTGCCGCTCAGCTAATGACAAAGCCCAACGGTTTTCTTCCAAATTGTGTTGTGTCTGCACGCTTATAGTCGCATCGACACCCGCTGCTTGAATACAGGGTTGTAGATCCTCAGGGAGAAAACTTCGACAAATCCTCTCAAGCCCCTGCCCCTCCTGCCAAGCATTATCAAACCGGCCGTCGGAACGGTCCCAAAAATGCTGATGGGAATCAATGATCATCGTTATTCTCTGGTTTTCCTTCGGTATAGAACCAATTATGTATGGGTTTCAGGATCTGCAACACTTCGTTCAGCAGTTTAGGATCAAGGGGTTCTTCAATCCATTCAAACCACTGCTCAATGCGACCAGGATTGGCTGAGCCAGTGATGCAGGTTGCGAAATCTGGATTGGCGATAGAAAATTGCAAAGCCAACTGGGCGATATCGACACCCGCCTGACGGCAGTGCTCAGCTGCTTCACGACAAACCTCTCGAATTTCCGGGGTCGCTTTGTGCCAAATCGGCAGCGGCGCATTGGTTAACAAACGAGCGCTAAACGGAGCGGCATTCATAATGCCGACGCCCTGCTCTTTCAGGAAACTAACGAGCCCGCTCAACATGTCGTTCTGCAGCGTGTAGTGGTTGTAAGACAGCACGACATCCAAGTCGCATTGGCTGGCAATTTGCCGAAATATTTTCATCGGGTAGCCGCTTATCCCGATAAATTTCACCTTTCCCGCTTTTTGTATCTCTCGCAGCGCCGGCAGTGTTTCTTGGATGATCTGAGACAATTCCACAAACTCGACATCATGACACAGCATGATATCGAGGTATTCAACCCCCATCCGTTCCAAACTGATATCTACGCTTTCTTTGACACGACGCGCCGAAAAATCGAAATGCTGAGGCGCATATCGACCCAGCTTACTGCTTAAATAATAGGATTCGCGGGGCACGCCCTGCAAAGCGTAACCCAGCAGCACTTCCGATTGCCCACGCCCGTAATAAGGCGAGGTATCAATCAGATTCATGCCCCCGTCCAACGCAACCCGCACGCCACGTAAGGCTTCTTGCAAATCGATGGAACGAAACTCGGCACCCAGCGATGAGGCACCAAATGACAGGACGGATAAATCCAGCCCGGTTTTGCCAAGACTTCGATACTGCATAATGAAGGCCGTTAAAAAGATACAAACAGAGGGCGACTACGCTGACTGTTAATTTGATCGGTAAACCCACATTCGCAAAGGGGCCACCCTTGCCAACGATTTTACAATTCGGAACCGGTAGATTCTTACGCGGTTTTTTTGATTGCATTATTCCTCATGCCAACACCGTAACCGTCGTGCAATCACGCATTAAGTCTAACGGAGCCGAGCTGATAAATCGCCACTCTGAGGGCTATCAAGTATGGACCCGTGGGAAACAGGATGGAAAAATTATCGACGAGACGACGTCGGTGAACTCTCTGGCCCAGGGCCTCGATGCCAATAAGCAATGGGCCAACGTGGTCGAGGCTGGGCTGTCGCATGACTTGCAACTGATTGTTTCGAATACCACCGAGGCCGGACTCAGCCTCAGCCCCCACGACAATGCCGCTGATCTACTCGCCAATTGCCCGGAATCATATCCGGCCAAACTGTTAAGCCTGTTATTCCAAAGGTATCAAGCTAGATGCCCGGGCATCACCATCTTACCCCTGGAGTTGGTTGAGTATAACGCCAATCAACTATGCGCGCTGGTCAAACAACAAGCCCTAACCAATCCCCTGACGGCGGATAGCGGCTTTATCGAATGGCTCGAATCTGATAACCGCTGGCTCAATAATCTCGTTGACCGCATTGTCGTCAACGTCAGTGATCCGCCACCCTGGGGTTACGAAGACCCATTAGCAGTGGTGGCCGAACCCTACCGCATGCTGGCCATTCAAGACGATGGAGGCGACCGAAAAATTTTGCCCCAGCATCCGATGATTTTGTGGAGCGAAAACCTCCAACCACTTTTTATTCGTAAGGTACGCATCTTAAACGGTTTACACACGGCTATGGTTGCGCGCAGTTTACCGCGAGGCTTCGACACCGTCTTGGACGTCATGCGCAATGCGGATGAGAGAAGCTGGTATGAAGCATTATTGAAAGAGGAAATTCTCCCTGCCTTGCAAGCCCGAGATATGGACGAGCGAGCCTTTGCTGCAGAAGTTTTAGAACGGTTTGAAAATCCATTTTTTCAGCATCGCTTGGCAGATATCGCAAATGGGCACGATAAAAAGCTGACGACGCGAATACAACCGACGATCGATGATTTTCGAACAGCATTCGGGAAAGAGCCGGTCAGACTCAACGAAATTATTGCAGCCGCTCATTAACCAGCCGAAACCTCCGACAACAGCACGCCAGAGGCCATCAATGGGTTTGATGCTAGGCCCTGATTAGGGCAGAACGCGTACGCATATATCCTTAAATTCGATGGGAGCGCCTTCCGCTTCCAGAACAATGAAGCCTGTATCGGGCTGGCATGCTGTACCGCCCGAGACTTCAATACCGTTGACCCACAGGCGTACTTCGCCATTAATGGCCCGGACATAGTAGTGGTTCCACTCCCCTACGCCTTTACTGTGATCGGTAGATGGAAAACTTCGTTTTCCATTGGGGGCCGCTGGCAGGAAAGGTTGCATATCAGCTGCACCCACTGGAAATACATCTCCATGGGTCGTGAACCAATCCGGATTCTGGCCTTTTGATTTCTTCCAATCCTCTGCATAACCATGATCCAAAATTTGAATTTCAATCCCCTGCGGAAGGGCTCCTGGCTGCAATTGGTCCAACACCTTTTTCGGTGACCAAATGAAAACGCCGGAATTTCCGGAACGCCTTAGATGTTTCCACTGCATGACCATTTCAAAGTTTGTATATGGTTCTTGAGTTCGCAGCCCACCATTGCAGTTACCATTGCAAACAATGATCCCATCTTTTTGGCTCCACGTATCGGGCTTGCAATTGACATTCACGAAATCTTCAAAAGTCAGCTTTTGCCAACCGGGACCATTCCCATCGATCAGCGCCGCCGGCCTTTTTTGGGATTCCGAGGATGATTCCTGGGCCACCAATGTCAACGACATCATCCCGGAGAGCGTCAGTACTAACATGGCTGAAATCGACGCGTAAAGTTGACTCATCGTAATTCCTTAATCAATCGCTTTTCGAAACAAAAAAACGTTCACAAACCAAAGCCCGCGAAAGCAAGCAATCTCGGTTCAATCCCTTGGGGGGTAATTGCTGGGATCCTTGTTTTAATATTATTTCTTTGGTAATTCGCCGCCTGACGACGCTTAATCGCGAAAATCACAACATTCTTATCGGGAACGCGGCCCCACCCTAGTTCTGATTTTTGGCGATTGGCGCGTTTTCCTATAATATGAAATCGGGACCGAACGGAACATATACCGCCCGCGTCTGTTAATTGTCATTTATTGACACGGAACACTGATAGCGGGGCAAAAGAATCCTGGGCGAAAACCTTAATTTTAGCCCGGGAGAAATGCTTGGGTTGCCCCGATGACAGCGGGCTAGAAGGTAAAACACCGAGGAGACAGACATCGTGGTTGCAAACGCGTTACAACGACCTACGTTGGTTTTGAACAGGAACTGGCAACCCGTGAATGTGACCTCTGTAGCTCGTTCTCTCACGATGGTGTTTGCGGGAACCGCTCGCGTCGTCTGCCCGG
>JAAEPL010000631.1 GCA_024232675.1 Planctomycetaceae bacterium | reverse complement strand
GTGTTCCATGCCTGTCCCCTTTTTGTGTTTTTTTTTGTGTGCCCTTTTTTTCGTGTCCCCTTTTTGTGTTTCCTTTTTTGTGTTGCAGAGGTCAGCAAGGTTTGTCCAAGCCGGGCAAGCATGAAGATGAGATAGATTCGTTTGCAAAAAACAGGGTAGTGTAGCCTGTCCGTCTGCGATCCTCATCTGTCGGATGAGGCAGATTTGTGTTCGCATCCGATGTGAATTCACGTCCTGTTTGGCAGGATTCGCGTACCACCGGCCAGAACCTGGCTTGGATTGAATCCAGATCCTGGCCGTGAAAACTGAAAAGACTCAGAAGAAAAAAGCCAACAACAAAACCGGTCTTTGATTAGGGCCCGGGGCTGTCGTTAGGATTGGCTTTCTCTAGGAGGTCTTCTTCCCAATCCCAGCTACCCGAAACGAAGTCCTCGTCCCAGTCTCCGCCCCAAGACAGGGCAAATGCTTTTTCTTCGCTCAGTCCCAAGTCCATCAATTCCAGATAGAGGGGAATGTCGAGAACGTAGAAGTCGACTGGATTGAAGCCAGCGCCGGACGTTGCCGGGTTCAGTTGGGCTCGAGCTCTGAAGCCACCGGCCTCTGCTGGTTGAGCAGAGGCAAGGCCGATGGACAGCGTAAGAGCTGCGACCCACGATGCCAAAAAACGCATGTAGTTTCTCCTTTTGTGAGAGAGTAAAAGAGTGGCGGAACACCGCCTACACGTGGTATCAGCGTCAATCAAAAGCTCTGCCAGCGCGCTTTTTGGTAAAATTTGGGGAAGGTCAAGCTTTGAGAAAGCGTAGAGTCCCGATGGAAGGTCACCGGTGTGAAGCCGATTTCGTGGTCAACAGAGTGAGTTCGACGTACCGGTCAAGCCGGCGAAAGGATCGAACGCCGAAGTTACTTTGACTTTTTTTCGGTGGCAGCTGTTTTCCAACTGCAATCAGAAGTTTGTGCGTGCGAAAGAACATTGCGCCGCGCGAAATTGCAGGAGTAGCCAGAATGGATTTACCCAGTTGATTGATTTTGTCAAGCTGGAACTCTAGACCGGCCTCGACCACCAACAGAATGAAAAATGGATGAAAGGTGAGGACAGGCACTTTTGGAGAGGAGCGGAAAAAGCGATGTTGTATCCTGTTCAGGGTAGTGCTCACGTACTTTCGGCAGGTATCGGGTCTGCAAGTATTCCTTGCTCCTTGATCCTTGCTGCATCCTGCTCATGACTTTTCTCAGATCGTACAAGAAGCCCCTGTTCAGTTGGTGTCAACTCGATTTTGGGCGCCTTGGGACTTAGGAGCGTCCGAGGGAAATCGTCGGCGTATGGCGATGGGGATTTCTGTGCACCGAGATGCGTGGTGGACACAATCGCTGAGAAGCAGACAGTAGAGCGACAGCAGT
>JAAEPL010000630.1 GCA_024232675.1 Planctomycetaceae bacterium | reverse complement strand
GTGAGGCCGTGTGGTCAAGAGAGTTCAGACGACAACTTGGGTCGAGTCGAATGACGGTGGAGCGTTGCTCAGCCCTGTCGTAGCTCTATCACAGTCGTGTTACAAAGTGAAATGCGATATGATCGATGTGATCGATGTGATCGAACGCCTGTGGGCGCCGGCGCTGTGGTGACAAAGGTGTGACTGGCCGGTGTCACCCGGCCGAAAAACTGTAAGCTCTATTTCCACTCGTGCATGTATGGTGGTGTTGAATAAACACCAGTTTTGGTTTTGAGGTGGGAGCCCGGCCATCGGCCTGGGCAAGGGTGCGTTCCCGCACCGCCCGCCTTGCCGATGGGCAAGGACAACCCGGGGTGGGAATTTAGGCGGAGGTGAACTTGGTCACGGCCTTGGTTCCCTCAGACACGGCGTGCTTGGCCAGCTCACCCGGGAGGACGAGCCTGACGGCGGTCTGGATCTCGCGGGACGTCAGGGTCGGCTTCTTGTTGACGCGAGACAGCTGGGCGGCCTGGGAGGC
>JAAEPL010000629.1 GCA_024232675.1 Planctomycetaceae bacterium | reverse complement strand
CGAAATTCGTCCGCACCGCATTGGGATAGAAAATGTCCCTGAATTTCAATCATCCGATAGCCATGGCTTGTTACTAGGGACGCTCTCGCGTGCCAGCTATCAATTCGCTGAAATCCTCCTTTGCCCGACACAATTGGGCAGCGTGAATCGGCGGCGACGATATTATCTCATCGCCAGCCAAGATTCACTTCTGCCGTGGCAACCGCTTAAAAAAAACCCAACGCTTGGCCAGCACTCGCGGAAACTGAGTGCCTCCGTCGACCTGACGAAATACGGTTTAAGTGCGGCTTGGCAAACACAATTCGCATCCGCATTGGATATCATCGGAGCTCGAGAGTTTCTTGAGGGCGGCAAGCAAACCACCTGTTTTACCTCCGCCTATGGACGCAGCCCAGTTTACAGCGGTTCCTGGCTGGATACTTCCCAGGGAATTCGGCAGTTTACGCCCCGCGAGATCCTCTGCCAGTTGGGTTTCCCAGACTCCTTCCAAATCCCGCCCTGGCCGCCGGAAAAACTCTGGCCACTAATCGGCAACACGCTTTCCCTTCCCGCCATTACCTATTTATTACATCACTTCCCGACGGACTCCTTCCCATCCCCTGTCCAACCAACGTGGCAACGGTAAAATCTGTCCCTCAGGCATCTCCCAAGCTCTATTGATTGAGCAATGCCCCAAGAATAATCCCATTTTATGGAGTGAGGACCAATGGTGGATCAGGCGACAGCCCCTCCCGCCGTTACCGTCTGGCAAATCGATCTGGTACCTGCGGATGGTCAACGTGATCGCATTGCTGAGGAACTAGCCGCAGAGGCCCAAGATATCGGCTTGGCGATCGACTTGGACGTGTGTGCTTCTCGTGGTTTCTTGCTGCAGGGTGACCTAGAGCAAGAACGGGTGAAGGAAATTGCGCAGCAATTGCTCGCAGAGCCGGTCGTTGAGGAGTTTCAAATTGCCTCCAGCGAGGCAAATACCGCTCAACCGACAGGTACCGTTTACGTGCTGCCCAAACCCGGAGTGACGGACGCCCAAGCGGAAACTGCTCTCTCTGCCATGCAAGCGCTCGGCTTTCCGGTAGAGGCCGTCCGCACGTTTCGCAAGTTCCAATTCCAAAATCAAACTTCGGAACAGCTGCAACAACTGGCCAGTAAACTGCTTTTCAATGATGCCATCGAACAAGTCGTCTTCGGTGCATTGCCAATTGAAAACCTGTTAACCCAGCAACCTTACGATTTCAAACTTCAGATTGTTTCGTTGCTCGATGCCAACGATGACGATTTGAATCGCATCAGCTCCGAGGGAGGCTTAAGTCTGACCTTGGTAGAAATGCAGACGATTCAACAGCACTTCCAAACGCTGGATCGTGATCCCACGGATATCGAACTTGAGACGATTGCCCAAACTTGGTCTGAGCACTGCAGTCACAAAACACTCGCCGGTAAAATTGAATTCTCGGACGGATCACAAACTCTGCATTTCGATAACATGCTGAAGGAAACCATCTTTGCGGCCACGCAAACGATCCGCAAAGACTTGGCAGATAACGATTGGTGTGTATCGGTATTCAAAGATAACGCCGGCATTGTGGAATTCGATGACGAATCCTGCATCACGTTTAAAGTGGAAACTCACAATCGCCCTTCGGCACTGGAACCTTACGGCGGTGCCAATACCGGCATCGGTGGCGTTATCCGTGACACATTAGGTACAGGCATGGGCGCGAAGCCAATCTGCAATACCGATGTGTTTTGTTTTGCTCCTCCTGAAACCCCAGCCGAATCGTTGCCACCCGGTGTGTTGCATCCCCGCCGCATCATGAAAGGTGTCGTTTCAGGAGTGCGTGACTACGGAAATCGCATGGGCATCCCCACCGTTAATGGTGCGGTCTATTTCGATGAGCGGTATGCCGGAAACCCGCTTGTGTTTTGCGGCAACGTCGGACTGATCCCAAACAATATGGCATTCAAGGAACCCCAACCTGGCGATCTTATCGTGACAGTGGGGGGGCAAACCGGTCGAGACGGCATCCATGGTGCAACGTTTAGTAGCGCGGAATTAACAGAGCACAGCGAAGTCACCTCCGGTGGATCGGTCCAAATTGGTAATGCGATCACAGAGAAAATGGTCACCGATGTGCTTTTACAAGCTCGTGATCAAAACCTATACACCGCTATTACGGATTGTGGTGCTGGTGGTTTTTCTAGCGCCGTTGGTGAAATGGGCGAAGAATTGGGAGCCGTCGTCTGGTTAGAGAAAGCCCCACTGAAATACCAAGGTCTTTCCTATACCGAAATTTGGATTTCCGAAGCCCAAGAGCGAATGGTGGTGGCGGTCCCAGAAAAACACTGGCAGACCTTTGAGAAACTGTGCCGAGACGAATCCGTTGAAGCAACAGTAATTGGCAAGTTCGAAGCCACCGGCAAACTGAAACTAACCTTCAACGACCAACAAGTCGGTGAGCTGGAAATGTCCTTTTTACACGACGGACGGCCCCAAGTCGTACGTCAAGCAAATTGGCAGTCCGAGCCCGCTGCACCGATTTCAACGCCCGCGGAAACGGTCGACGTCAATGCTGTACTGCTGGATATTTTGGGTAGCCCCAATGTAGCGAGTAAACACTGGATCATTCGCCAATATGACCACGAAGTGTTAGGCGGTAGCGTGATCAAACCGTTGGTCGGTATCCACAATGATGGGCCAAGTGACGCTGCCGTCATTCGTCCTAAATTGAAATCCCGCCGAGGGATTGCCATCTCTTGCGGTATGAATCCCCATTTCGGAGATTTTGACCCCTACCACATGGCACAGAGCTCGATCGATGAAGCCATCCGAAATTGTGTCGCGGTGGGAGCAGACCCCAACCGCATCGCCATCCTCGACAACTTCTGTTGGGGCTACACCGATCGCCCCGAGACGCTCGGCAGTTTGGTTCGTGCTGCACTCGGATGCCACGACTTGGCGATCGATTTGAAAACGCCGTTTGTCTCTGGCAAAGATAGCCTTAACAACGAATTCAGTTATTCCGATGCAGCGGGTAACCGTCAAACGATCACAATTCCATCTACCTTATTGATCAGCGCCTTGGGACAGGTACCTGAGGTGGATCGCTGTGTCACCATGGACTTAAAGCAAGCTGGCAACGCAATTTATCTGGTAGGGATTACCGACCCAACCGAGATGGGGGGCTCGCATTTCAATCTCGTCACCCAGCGAACGGGCGGCGACGTCCCCAAAGTCGATTCGGCGTTGGCAAATGCCATCTTCGGAAAAATCCACCAATCGATAAACCATCGTTGGATTCGCTCCTGCCATGACTTGAGTGAGGGCGGTTTAGCGGCGGCTGCAGCTGAAATGGCGTTAGCGGGCGGACTTGGCCTGGCGTTAGATTTGAGCCCCGCCATGGCACATTCGGCAGCCCATGCTCGAACGCACGATGTGCCGCCACTGGCGAATATGCTGGGGCAGTTATTTGCGGAAAGCAATACCCGATTTCTCTGTGAAATCCCCAATGAATCGGCCGCTGAATTCGAAAACTTATTCGGCAATCAGGCCGTATGCTTGGGAAGCGTGAGCGATTCCCAGCACGTTGAAATCAAATGCGGTGACTACAAAATCTCCCTCCCCATCGCTGACATCAAACAAGCTTGGCAAAAACCACTGGATTGGAATTAAGACCGATGAAACCCAAAGTATTGGTACTGCGTGCACCTGGTACGAATTGCGATCAAGAAACGGCATACGCCTTTGAAGTGGCCGGTGCAGATGCCGAATTCATGCATATCAACCAACTGATCGAGCAACCCTCGGCTACGCAGGACTTTCAAATCCTATGCGTCCCGGGTGGTTTTAGTTTTGGTGACGATATCGGTGCCGGTCGGATTCTCGCCAGCAAATTCACTAGCCGACTCAAAGATACGATCGAAGAATTTCGGGCAGCTGAGAAATTAGTGCTGGGAATCTGTAACGGGTTTCAAGTGTTGATTAAAACTGGATTTCTGGTGCCGGCAGACGCAACCGGCTTACCCGTTACATTGACTTGGAATCACAACGGCAGATACGACTGTCGCTGGGTTAATCTAAAGAACGCGGGTTCGGATAGCGTCTTTTTACGGGATACCGAATCGCTGTATCTGCCGATCGCCCACGCCGAAGGTCGATTCGTGGTGCGTGACGCGGCCACCCTATCCCAATTGAATAGTGCTCGCCAAATTGCCCTGAAGTATGTGAATCCCGATGGTACCAATGGCCAAGTCCCATTCCCTCACAACCCCAATGGCTCTGATGAAAACATTGCCGGTCTCTGTGACGAAAGCGGTCGTGTGCTCGGCCTCATGCCCCACCCAGAAAGATTCATCGACCGCACTCAGCACCCTCGCTGGACCCGGCAACCCGATGAGATCTCTGCAGACGGCTTAAAGATTTTTGAGAACGCAGTCGGCTACTTTGCTTAAACTGCGTTCACCGTCAACAGCTGCCTTAACGATAGTCACCATGACAATTAGTACAGGCTTGATTAATCCGGTTGAGGGCCGAGTTCACACCCTCTAGATTTTTAGCCTCGGCGGCAGCTTTCATTTCAAGCGCTGCGACCAGCATCTCCTCGGAAATCGCATTGTAATCATCGTCATCGGCATCCAACATCTCGGGCAACTGCAAGACTCGGCTCATCGCAGCAATGACTCCTGCTTCGTGGGTCACGATATCTAACTGACTCTTAAAGTCTTTCTCGCTGGCGGTCGCTTGTTTCAATTCCTCCGAAACCGATAACTCCAAACGGCTCATAATCGGATTGCGGTCGACAATAACGGACCAATCTTCCACTTCGGAGGAAGCGTTAGGTTCTGCGGGAAATTTACCCCCACGAACGAGTTCGGTAAGGTCTTCGGTCCGTTGTTTCACGCTGTTGAACGCGCTGATGTCCGTGGCTCGACTTCGCGTCGCCGAATCCATGAAAGCATATCTCGCAGAGTCGGCCGCCTCATTCCACCGCACCTCCCCCTCATATTGTCCGATCACGGTGAACCACATCGCCAGCATGGAAAATTGTTCGCTAATTTCCTGATGAGTCGTTTTGAATTTTATGGGGGTCGTAACCTGTTCCGCCAGTTGCTGTTGCCAACGCTTAATCTCGTTTTCTAAAGTACTGCTGTCGATCACTCCGACCCAGCCCGCCTGTTTTTCGATCGCCTCTGCTCCCTCTCCCGAATTCATTGGCCGATCTTTGGCGGCGGTCATCTCCGATTTTTCCGGTCGATTACCACTGAGTCCCTCAGAAAACAGGTCTTCAAAAAAAATTCCGTTCCATTTCTTTTTGTCAAAAACAGGTCGTTTAGCGCGGATCAGTGGTCGTTTTTGGCTTCGCTCTTGAATCTGAGCAGCTAAAAAAGAACCAAAGACAAGACAAATCAGTATCGAGATAATTTGAAAGGACTTCATGCGAATGCAGCAGTACCTGATAAAATGTAGTCGCCCGTGAACGTCCTTTGATTATTTCATGCCAACGCGTTTCAGACAATCCAACAAAACCTACCCATACATGGATAAACCCAATCGCCAACCCAGTCGACGCGATCTGCTTGGGGCCCGCCTGCCAGGAGACGCTGATCGGCAAGAAAACTCTGCAGAGGAGCCCAAATTCGGGCCCCTATTCCACTTCTCTGCCAACGCGATGGGCTGCGAATTCCAAGTGCTTTGCACGTCAGAAGGACGTAAAGCGTTGGCAACGGCGGTGACGGACGGTTTCGATTTGATTCAATATTTGGAACAACAACTTTCCATTTACCGCCCCACTAGCGAACTATCGCAAATTAATCGATGTGCTTTTTCCGAGCCAACCACCGTCGAACCCGCTCTTTTCTCGCTTCTCCAATTGGCAAATGAAATCTGTGAAATCACTGAGGGTGCCTTTGACGTTACCGCAACTCCCCTGACACGACTCTGGAAATCACACCGGCAAACGCGTTCTCTACCAAGCCAAACTGAAATAATCGAGTGCTTACGATGTGTGGGATCCCAACATTTGATTTTCGATTCCACCGCAAATACGCTGCGTTTCGAAATGGAAGGGATGACCATCGACTTGGGTGGAATTGGAAAGGGATATGCGCTTGATCGCTTGAACGAGCACTTACAATCCGCAGGTTGTACCGACTTTTTAATTCACGGCGGTCAAAGCAGTGTGATCAGTACCGGACAGCGATCTGATCGTAGCGGAAATCAAAAGCACCCTTGGCAAATAGCCGTCACTCATCCTTTGCTGGCCAAGCAGACCTTGGCCACGCTGCACTTGCAGGATCAGGCCATCGGCACCTCCGGCAGCGGACGCCAAAATTTTGTCGTTGACGGCAAACGATACGGACATATCATCGATCCCAGAAACGGCTGGCCCGCAGATAACTTACTTTCCGTGACGGTCATCGCCAAATCTGCCGTCCTGGCAGACGCATTAGCAACCGCTATATTCGTAGCCGGACAGCCATCCGCGAACGCCATTTGCAATCATTTCAATGTCGCAGCAATTCTCATTTCGAATGCTGGAAAAATCATTGAAACCATCAACATGCCCGATGAGAATATCCGGCTTGCCTAACGAAAGATCGAACATGCCTTTGAACGACAAAGCCTGGAAACTACTCGCCGAATCGAAAATAGAACAAGCCATCACCGAAGGCCAGTTCTCTGGCCTGCCCGGCTTTGGCAAACCGTTGGAACTTGACCCCGCGGAATCTGCTCAGAAGGCGTGGGTCGATCGCAAGGCCCAACAAGAAAATCTGGAAACGCTGCCACCTGCAATGGTCTTAAAACGCGAGGTTCAAAGACGGACCGATCGTATCATGCAATTAAAATCTGAGCCCGAAGTCAGGCAAGCGTTGGAAGACCTCAATCAATGGATCCAGCGTGCAAATATGAAAGTATTATGGGGACCTCCCTCGGAAATCCAGCCCTTGAATCTGGATTCGTTCCTTGCTCGCTGGCGGTCAACCTAGCCTTTCGCCCGAACCGCAGTTCGCGATTCGGTGGACCCAATACAATAACGCCGACCTGTCTGTGCGATTCCCTGAACGGTCGGCGAATCGAGACCAAGAACATGTGCCGGTAAGGCACTTACGCCCTCTCACTCATCTTCGTATTCGTCTTCATCTTTGTCGTCTTCGACCGGTGTTTCATCGAACATGAAATCAATCTCATCGAACTCGCTTTCATCTTCTCCATCCTCTTCCTCTGAAATCCAACCTAGATCAACGAGCTTTTCGGTAAACCACTCAAAGCCGTCATTATCCCAGTAAATGACAGGAACGATGGAACTGAAATCGTCAGTCCAACGGGCGGTGTAACGTTCTTCCGGCCAATAATCAACTGACAGCGTTGGCTCCTGATCATCTCCGAATTCAAATTGAACCGCGTCGACAAATTTTTGGTCTCTCGTAACCAATACCCAAGAACTACTGTTGTAAAAATCTTCGCCATCTTGGGGTTCTTGATCCAGTAAAATCGCTTCGCAACCCAGCTCTTTCGCCAACAACCTGACCACATTTTCTAAATACAGAAAACGGTTAGAAACGTGGACCGCCAAAATGCCATTCGGCTTGAGTCGTTTGAGGTAAATATCCATTGACTCGAGAGTCAACAAGTGCATGGGGATGGAATCGCTGGAGAATGCATCTGCGATCAAGATGTCATATCGACGAGGGTCATCGTTATCGACTTCTTTTTCCAATAAGAGGCGAGCATCTCCCAACTTGACCTCTGGCTCTACGACACAATCTTTGATGTACCAAAAATCTCGGTTAGCTAACTCAACGACGTCAGGATTAATTTCAAAGTACCTTAGCGTGTCGTCAGCTTCGGCCCACCCACAGATCGTTCCCACGCCGAGCCCGATAACACCAATATCGATTCCCTTGTTATCACGGCCGCCCTCTTCCCAATCGGCTTCAGCGGTATGTCGGAGATAGGTCATCGCCACGCCGACACCACTCAGTGGACCGTAATAACTGCTGGGTAATCCGCGCCAAGGCGAGTCCTTAAATTGATAACCATGCTCGATACTACCGTGATACAATTTACGCACATCTTCATAGTCGCTCACCGTCAGCGTGCCGTATTCATTGCGAGTTTTCAGCAGAATAGCATCGACGCTGTCATCAGCTATTTTCTTTTTGGCTGAGAAACCCTCGAAAATAGCAACGGCCAGTCCAAATACCAAAATCCCGGCAAACAGGCACAGCGCTCCGACCCCAACTCCACCTTCCTCCTTGCTCATCTTCCGCGTCTGCATCGCATACGCCAACAACGTAAATCCGATGGCAGCAATCAAGCTGAATTGAAACTCGTAAAACCCGACAAATATTCGCGGCGCGATAATGGCAACAAAGACGCCTCCCAAAGCACCGCCGATCGATATCAACAGATAAAACATCGTCAGGCGTTCCGGGCCCGGTTTACTGCGAGCCAGTTCCCCATGGCAACACATTGCGGCACCAAAACAGACCGCTGCGTAGCCGAGCACTTGAAAGAAAATCGGAACGCTAATGCCTATTTCAAGCACAAGACAGGAAAGAATCGCTGCGACAAAGAAGAAGGGAAAGAAAACCGAGCGGATGTACCATCTCTCGTGATCAAAACAAATGATGAAGGAGAGTAAATAAAGGCTTAATGGGACAATCCAAAGAAAAGGTAAGGAACCCACTTCCTGAGTCATTAAATTGGTCGTAGCCAACAATTGAACGGATGCCAACATCGGCAGAATTAACCACAGGGCGATTTTCAGGCCGCCCACCTTCTCCACCGTATGACCGGAAACATCTTTTTGGAATAGACGTTCATTGCTCGCTTCGCCCAAACTCTTTACCAGCAACTGACCCGAACACAAGGCACATAGGGCGAACACGCCGAAACCGATGGACCAAAACCATGATTGCTCGTCAAGCGCTAAATTAGATTCAAACACGAACGGATAGCTAATCAGTGCGAGAAGTGACGCAAAATTAGAAAGCGCAAACAGACGAAACGGGGACCGGTCAGGATGGGTCTGAGTCTGCCAAGCCTGAATCAATGGACCCGTCGTGGAAAGTAAAATAAAGGGCAGTCCAACGGATGCAGCCAACAACAGCAAGATGCGAAATGTGGGCATCTCCCCACTATCGGGTTTCCAATAATCGGTAGGACGAATCGGTAAGGTCAAAATGGCAATTAGCAACAGCACAGTATGCAAAATCCACTGGTGTCGAGCGGTTAATCGCTGGGTGATAAAATGCGAATAAGCGTACCCCAAGACTAATGCCGACTGAAAAAACAGCATGCAAGTAGTCCACACCAAGGAAGACCCACCGAACCAAGGTAGGATGAACCTAGCCACCATCGGCTGAACTTGGAAAAGCAGAAAGGCACTTACGAATACCGTCAAAGCATATCGAATCACGCAGCTACCAACCGTTTCTTTGACACATCAAGTGGATTCACTGTCGATGCTAATTCGAATCACAGTGTGCCAATTCGCTTGCACCCATAATACGGAGAAAGCTTTCACTGACTGTGAAATACCACGTACATCCGCAGAAGATAAATCGGTTGGAGAGTCTGCATAACTCAAGTTGGGTTGGCAACACTTGTCATCTGTATGGATACCGAAGCCGCAGAGTCTGGATAGTCGCTCAAATTGGCGCATACCTCGCATGAGCGACGAGGTTAAAAACAGGATGAGCGATACATTTCCTTTAAGGTGAACCGCCACCTCGATCGAATTAAGAGGGCGTTAAGGCTGG
>JAAEPL010000628.1 GCA_024232675.1 Planctomycetaceae bacterium | reverse complement strand
TCCGGAGCAGGTGTGGCTGCCACGGGCTCAGGAGCAACTTCTGCGGCCGCAGGGGTCGGTTCCGGAGCACTCGCTGGAGGTGTGGTTGCCGCACTGGTGGATTCCACCGTTAACAACACGGCGCCCACAGGTACGGTGTCGCCTTCGCCAACATGCACCTTGGTCACGGTGCCGGCATCTGTGGCTGGAACGACCGCCGTTGCTTTGTCTGTTTCCAGTTCGACGATACCCTGATCTTTCTCAATGGCATCGCCCTCGCTTACGAGGATTTCCAAAACATCAGCTGTTTCTACTCCGTCACCAAGGGACGGGACTTTGATTTCAATAGACATATTTCAAGGTCGTAGGTCTGAAGGGGTGAGCCAAGCGATTCCCACATTGGGAATCGCCGGATCTGGGTGAGTTTAAAGTTCAATTCAGGCGTGCTTCGCTGCGAAGCCAATATCGTTAGGCGTACAGCGGGTTAATCTTCTCAGGATCATAATCGAGATCCTTGATAGCCTTCGCTACCTCAGAATCCTTCATCGCTCCCTGTTGGGCTAACTGGTGCAATGCCGCGATCACAATGGACTCGGCGTCTACTTCGAAGTGGCGACGGAGGGTTTCGCGAGTATCGCTACGTCCTAAACCGTCAGTGCCTAGCACCAGGTAATCATTAGGCATGTATTCCCGAATCTGCTCCATGTAAGCTCGGACATAATCGCTGGCCGCCACAACGGGACCTTCGACGCCCTGCATTACCGAGGACAAGTAGCTTGTCTTTTTGTCCTTGCTCGTCGGGTGCAAACGGTTCCAGCGTGCTGCAACCTGAGCGTCCCGGGTCAATTCGGTGTAACTCGTAGCACTCCAGACTGACGAGGAGACGCCGTATTTTTCAGCAAGTATTTCCTGAGCTCTCAGTACACATTGCATGATGGCACCGCTACCGAACAGTTGCACGGTGTGTTTGCCGCCATCGACTTGCACATCGCGGAATTTGTAAAGCCCCTTGCAGATCCCGGACTCCGCACCTTCCGGCATCGGTAACATCTCGTAATTGGCATTTTCGGCCATGATGTAATAGATGGCGGTTTCACCTTCTTTGTACAGCCGGCGTAGACCATCGAAGATGATGTAAGCCGTTTCGTAGTGGAAAGAGGGATCGAAAGATCGGACGAATGGGTAGGCACTGGCATTCAATAGGCTGTGCCCATCTTGATGCTGGAGTCCTTCGCCATTCAAGGTCGTACGTCCGGCCGTACCACCAATCAGAAATCCTTTGGCTCCCATATCGGCAGCCGCCCAGATGGAATCACCCACTCGTTGGAACCCGAACATGGAGTAGTAAATGTAGAACGGAATCATGTTCACGCCGTGGGCAGCATAGGCAGTTCCAGCTGCCGAGAAGGACGCCAGCGAGCCGGCTTCGGAGATACCTTCTTCTAGCAATTGGCCATCTTTGGCTTCTTTGTAAGGCGTCAATTGACCCGAATCCACGGGTTCGTAAAGTTGGCCTATGTGCGAGTAGATACCGACTTCACGGAACATACCCTCCATCCCGAATGTTCGCGATTCATCGGGCACGATAGGAACAATGTTCTTGCCGATCATCTTGTCACGGCAGAGCCGGCTGAGCAGGCGAACAAAACCCATCGTGGTCGACATTGTCTTGTTGTAATCACGTTCGATCATCTTGCGATAATCTTCGTAAGTGGGCACGTCCATCAGTGGGGCTTGTTTGGGCCGTGCAGGTAGGCACCCACCCAAGGCTTCGCGACGCTCCTTGATGTACTTCGCTTCCTGACTATCCTCGGCAGGTTTGTAGAACGGTGCGTCACCCACCTCTTCGTCGGAAATAGGAATACCAAACCGGCTGCGGAAGGCCAACAACTCATGTTCGTCGGCATTCTTGACGTTGTGAGCCACGTTTCGGCCTTCGCCGATTTCCCCAAGCCCATATCCCTTAATCGTCTTGGCCAAAATCACGGTCGGCCTACCTTTGGTTTCCATGGCGGCCTGATAAGCAGCGAAAACTTTCTCGGGATCGTGTCCACCGCGGCGGAGACGCTCCAGTTTGTCGTCGGAAAGATTTCCAACCATGCTCAGCAATTCGGGATATTTGCCAAAGAAGTGTTCCCGAATGTATTTACCGCCAGCGACCACGTACTTTTGGTACTCTCCATCAACGACTTCGCCCATGCGTTTAACGAGCAGGCCCTTATCGTCTTTTTCCAAAAGGGAGTCCCAGTCATCGCCCCAAACTACTTTGATCACGTTCCAGCCTGCACCCCGGAACAAAGCTTCGAGTTCCTGGACCACTTTGCCGTTACCGCGAACGGGTCCGTCAAGTCGTTGCAGGTTGCAGTTGATAACGAAAGTCAGATTGTCGAGGCGTTCTCGTGACGCCAGCGTGATCGCACCCAGAGTTTCGGGCTCATCGCATTCCCCGTCGCCCAAGAACGCCCACACCCGCTGTTTGCTCGTGTCTTTGATCCCGCGATCCAATAAGTAGTGATTGAAGCGAGCTTGGTAGATTGCCGTGATTGCGGATAGGCCCATCGACACAGTGGGGTATTCCCAGAACTCGGGCATCAACCAAGGGTGAGGATAGGATGACAAGCCATTCTCAAAGGCAACTTCACGGCGGAAATTGTTGAGGTGATCTTCACTGAGTCGCCCCTCCAAGAAGGCGCGAGCATAAATGCCGGGGGAGGCATGCCCTTGGAAAAATACCAAGTCGCCGTCGTAACCGCTCTCGCCTCGTCCTCGTAGCACGTGATTGAAAGCCACTTCGAACAGTGTCGCCGATGAGGCGTACGTCGAGATGTGTCCGCCGATGCCTTTGTGCTTTTTGTTTTGACGAACAACCATCGCCATCGCATTCCAGCGAATGATACTCTTGATCCGACGCTCCAATTCCCGGTTGCCGGGGTAGGGCGGTTGCTGGTCGGAATGAATCGTATTGATGTAGGGTGTGTTGGATTTGTCTTCTAGGTCGACGCCCTCAGCCTTGGCTCGCGCTTCGAGAACGGAGAGCAGGTATTTGGCTCGGTCGGGGCCGCGGCTATTGATGACATATTCTAATGAGTCGATCCACTCTTCCGTCTCTACGGGATCCATATCCACGGTTTGTTTTATAAACGGTTCGCTGGTCGGCTTTTTCGATTGTTCTGGCTTGATTACGTCTGCCATGGATCTCTTTCAATCGTTGGGTAAGTTGCGTTATCAGGGTGATCGTCGCTGGCGGACTGATTGTCCTGTTTTATCCAGTGCGAATTGTTTACCGCTTCAATTGTCTTAAACGGTTTGCCAATGGTAAAGAGTTGCCAAAAAAGATATGGGCTTTGCTTGACATGTCTTAATCGCATTTTCGTCCTCGTGACCGATGCTGTGCTTGCTCGTATCCCGTAAACGTTAATTAAGGCTGGCTAGTTTACCGGTAGGGGGAAGTGGGCCTCGTTGACGAATTTTTTTTCATAATCGTCCGCGCGAGAAAATTTTCCGTCATTTAGTGGCCCGGCGAGTCGGATTGGCTCGCAGTCGCGAAATTTCGCCAGCTCGTGGGGTTCCGCTTGGCCCGCCGAAAGGGGGGAACCGCCACCCTAGCGACTTAGCTGTTAAGCTCCACGATATCCTGATCTGACAGCACGTAGTCGCCTTTTACCGATGAGCCATCGTGCATTTGGCTGCCCCAAACACGAGCTGACTTGAAATTCTTGGCAACATCTCGGTGAATCAGCTCTGCTAAATCCAAAACGGTTTGGCCACGCTTCAAGGTAAAAGGTGAGGCCATATCTGCTTCTTTTTTATTGGGTAGTTTTGTGTAGACGCGGACGACATCCATGGCCTCGTAGATGGCTTTCCGTAACGGTTCTAACCCCCGCGGTTCCAGGGCAGAGATTTCGAGAGTCGGTAATTCGAAATCGAGATAATCTCGGAAGAATTCCAGTCGATCGTTGGCCTCAGGTAGATCGACCTTGTTTATCACCAGAATCGTTTGCGTGTAGGTCAATCCAATGTCCTCTTCATCCACGCAAGTTTCGGGCCCCATCCGCGAACGAGAATTTTGAATTTGCTGAAAGGCCTCCTGCATCTCTTGACCACCCTCGTCGTCACCCAGGTTTAACATGAACAGCACGAGCTCGGCTCCGCGGATCAATGCCTGAATCTCGGGCGCGAATACGTCTGCGGTAATTGGCGGTGTATCGACCAGTTGCACCACCACATCTTCCCAAGGCATGATGCCCGGTTGAGGTTCTCGGGTTGAGAATGGGTACTCTGCAATTTCGGGAGTGGCATTAGTAAGCGCGGCCAAAAGTTGACTCTTGCCGGCATTCGGTCCCCCTACGATTACCGCCCTGCCCGCGCCATGACGCTGTAAGCGGAAGCCTTTTTTGACCGCCGATTTTTGAGGCTTGCTGATTTCTTTTTTGACGCGGCTGATCTTCTGCTTCAGATCGGCTTGCATCTTGTCCGTGCCTTTGTGTTTCGGCAACTCTTTGAGCATGAGTTGCAGGCAATCCAGTTCCTCTTGAGGAGTCGTGGCCCGTCGATAGGCTTGTTCAGCTTTGTGATACTGCAGCGTTAGATTGGCGGGCATGGGACTGGTTTAATAAGGGATAGGGTTTGCGGGCAACGAATTTTTAATTTTGGTCGGGTGGTCGTTCTGGATCAAGAAGTTTATCTCGTTTGTTGAATCCTACCAATCCGTTACGAATGTCCAAACAAAAAAGCCATTCATCCCCGAGGGACGAATGGCTGCGTTGATTTTAAGTTTTTAAAGCGACTGAGCTTAGTCAGTTCGCCAACCCTCATTCAGGCGTTGGCTTGGTTGCCGTGGTTCGCTGACCACCGAAATCGTTCCAACGTACTCGTTCGGACGTTCTTGCAAGGCAACGGGAACTTTCAGCGGATCTTCGTAACTGGCTAACTTGACCGGTGAGTAATCCCAGCGTTGTACCGAAGGTGCACTGGCGGATTGATTAAAGGGGTCCACCAAGGACGGGTTGCCGTTACCGGTATCCCAACGATTGGAGGGAATCGGATCAGGAATCGCGTTGTATTGCGTTGCTGGATTGGCGTTGGGTGCAGGCCACGTCGTCGTGCTGGAAGTGCCTTCGATGATTGGCTTTTGCATGTTTTGGGGATTCGCCAACGTGGGGATTTGGTCAGCCGGTAGATTGGACGACGGTGGCGTTGCAATCGTATTGGGTGACGCTTCGTAATACGTTGGTGTATTCATGTTGCTGGCTTGCGGTTGCATCATGGGAAGCGAAGGTGAAGCACAGCTGTTGCATCCTCCACCTTGAGCCGCCATGGGAGCCGCCATCGGTGCGCCCATCGGAACCGCTTGGACTGGCACTGATTGAACCGACGTCGGTCTCGATGAATTAAAAAGGTTGCAACCGGAGAACAGACCGCAGGACGGTTTGGCAGCCGGTGTGGGTGTCGTGTACGTGACGGGGACCTGGTAGGTCTCAGTACGATATACCGGGCGATAGGTTGTGTAAGGAACCTGTTTCATACGGTAGGTGTAGGTCGTGCAGGGACGATTACACGTGACGGTGCAACCACTGCAGGGATCTGTGGAAGTAGTCTGACGATAGGTAGTAACGGGAACGCGATCCCAGCTACTACGGTACGCTGTGCACGGCACGTAATTAACTACAACTCTTTGGCATGTTTGCATGCAAGTCGTTGTGCAACTGCCTGTTGCGCAAGCGTTAGGTTGCCCGCAAGGTGCGGCACCTGGTAACGGTGGCGTGGCTTGACGTGATACTCGTCGACCTCTTATCCAGTCCAGTAAGGGACCAGCATCGGCCGTCGCGACCCAGATTAACTGCGTGGACACAAGTAACGTAAATACAAATAGATTTTTAGCGCGAAGCATTAGTTGACTCCGGGGGAGGAGACCAGTCCGTGATTGATTGGTTTGGGTAAACGTAACTCAGCCCTGCATGGCCGAGATCGCAACAATAACCGATGTCTCGGTCTGCGACGATGAAAGGTAGGACAGAACAAGGAGTGCGGAAAGGAAAATTCCTCGAAATTCGCAAATCATATTCTTACCGGCCGCCGATTATGCGGCTGGCAAAGATTGGCGGAAATGTTTCCGCCGCTTATGCCCAGTAATCACGTTCCTCAGCTCATCTCAAACTAACCCATTGCGGGCCGGTTTTAACGATTAAGAAATTTGGAACGGCAACTCCGTTTGCTTGCAAATGCATTGATGTGTCGAGAATGTTACGTCGGGTCTCGATCATTGGTTCGATGAAATTTGAAAATTAATGTTTGAGCAAGCCGCCCCGTGCTCGTTAATCCTGCTGGTGACGGCTCCTCAGGAGAATTTGATCCGCTAGAATATGACCATGTTTATTGCATTTGAAGGCGTTGACGGCACGGGTAAGTCCACTCAATTGGAGCGATGTCAAGCTTGGATTGAGTCGTTAGGGCGTGAGGTCTTGGTGTGCCGCGATCCAGGCAGCACCCCCTTGGGGCTCAAATTGCGGGAACTCTTGCTGAAACGCAGCGAATTACAAATTGACATCGAATCAGAGATGTTCCTGTTTATGGCGGCTCGAGCACAGATGGTTGCCGAGCTGATTTTGCCGGCATTGGCGCAAGGGCGCTGCGTGCTATGTGATCGATTTCTACTCTCTACGGTGGTCTATCAAGGCTACGCAGGAAACTTGGATCCGCAGAAAATATGGGAAATTGGCAGCGTGGCAACACGTGGCTGCCAGCCCGATTTGACGTTGGTTTTTGATGCACCGCTAGAGATCGCCATGCAACGGCTGGGGACCGGTCGGGATCGCATGGAATCGCGAGGAGATGCGTTCTTCGCTGCCGTGCGGAATGGGTTTTTAACGGAAGCAGCAAATCATGATACGCTGCGAGTGGTGGATGCCAGTGGCGCGGCAGCGGAGATTCACGATCATGTGCGTAAGGCGATTGAGCCTTTTTTCAAATAATTGTTGCGGTTTGCTCGACGTCCCATGCACCAAAATAGCGTCCTTGGCCACGAACAAGTCATCGAACGGTTCGCGCAGAGCTTAAAAAGTAATCGACTCGCGAATACTTGGCTGATGGTGGGCCCAGATGGCATTGGCAAACGTTTGACAACGATGTGGTTAGCCAAATGTATGCTGTGCGAAAAAACGCCAGCCAATGAACTTGTGGCATGCGAGGAATGTTCGGCTTGCCAACAGGTCGATGCGTTAACCCATCCCGATCTTTTGCTTGTGGAAAAACCGGCTGATAAAAATTTGATCCCGGTGGAGCTATTCATTGGGACCCGAGAAAAACGCATGCGAGCAGGGCTTTGCCATGATATCGCGATGAAGCCCTTCCGAGGTGGACGACGAATTGCCATCATTGATGATGCCGATTTTTTAAACCAAGAAGGGGCCAACTGTTTATTGAAAACACTGGAGGAGCCGCCGGCATTCGCCATCATCTTTTTGATATCCAGTGGTGAACACAGGCAACTACCAACGATTCGCTCACGCAGCCAAATCGTGCGATTCCAACCCTTACCGCCTGAACAGATCCAAGAGGTGTTGGAAAAGAAGGCCCTGGTCCCTGAGGGACATTCATCGCGAGAGTTGGCGATGGCTTGCGACGGCAGTTTGCAACTAGCTTTAAAGTTGGCTGATCCTGAAACTCTCGATTTTCGACGCGATTGGTTAGAGCAACTCGCGACGCTGGATCCTGGCGCAGACGATTTTTTTGAATCGATAGGTACTTTTGTGGACGCAGCTGGAAAAGATTCCGCCGCGAAGCGATTGCGTTTGCAGTTGGTAGCGGATTTGGCTAGTCGATTTTATCGACACGTCATGATGCAACTTTGTGAACAGCCGGTTGTGGCGGATGAGACGATGGCTCGCTGTGTCACGATTGCTGCGGAACGTTGGCCTGGTGGGGATGCAGAGACGGCCGCCAGGTGTGTGGAGCGTTGTGGCGAAGTGGCCAGTCAAATTCGTGCCAATGCCAACCAAGCGTTGGTGATCGAAGCATGGTTGTGTGATTTAGGACGCCTGGCACGCGGCGAAATTACGGTTTAGTAGGAGTTGGAATGAAATTGCGAATCCTCACTCTCGGTTCTCTGTTGAGCCTTTGCATCGCGGGCCTGTCTGGTGCTCAAGAGACTCAGTCACCTCAAGTCGAAATCATGAAAGTGGATTTCTCGGCAAAGGGAGATCAGTGGCAGATGACGGACCCGCAAGCTTGGCAAATTAAGGATGCCACACTGAGCCTCTTTCAGAAGAAAAGCCAATACCAACCCCCAGTACGTAGTCCGCTTCACATCGCTTGGTTGAAAGATATGCCGTGGGGAGATTTTCAATTGGATGTGGAGATCCTCAGTACGGAAAAGGATTACAACCACCGTGATGCCTGCTTGTTTTTCGGGTTCCAAAGTCCGACGCAGTTCTACTATGTGCATCTCGGGAAAAAAGCTGACAAGCATGCAAACCAGATTTTTATTGTTGATAACGCGGCACGCAAAAAGATATCGCTTACGACTACCGCAGGCACCCCTTGGGACGAACAGTGGCACCACGTGCGGTTAATTCGAAATTTGGAATCAGGCAGCATTGAAATTTACTTCGATGACATGCAGAAACCAATAATGACCGCGGAGGATAAGTCCTTTGGCAAAGGCTGGATTGGCCTCGGGTCGTTTGATGACACGGCCGACTTTCGAAACCTAACCATTCGTCATTGATGCAGAGACCTGCAGGCATCGCTCGGTAGGTCAGCGGCGGAAACGACATCAGGGAACTCATGTCGATGTGGCGACGTTTAAGAAACCGTGCTCGGTGACAATGCTTTGAAGCGAGCCAAAAATAATCGCATGGCTTTGGCGCGGTGGCTCAATACGGATTTGACGGAGTCGCCCAATTCGGCGAAGGTGCGGCGGTATTCTCTCAATTCAAAATATGGGTCATATCCGAACCCGGCATTGCCGCGCGGTTGTAAAACGATGAAACCCTGGCAGGAAGATTCGACGTCGATTACTACCTGTCCCTGAGGGTCTGACAATGTCATGTGGCAGGTGTACCATGCGTTCCGCCGGTGCTCTGGAGTGTCGATCAGGCTTTCCACGAGCTTGGCATTATTGGCTTTGTCGTCGCCATCTTGGCCTGCAAACCGAGCCGAATAGACACCGGGCGCACCGTTTAGTGCTGCGACCGATAATCCACTGTCTTCTCCCATCACCCAGCAGTCGAGGTGTTGAGCTTGTACCGTCGCTTTAAGGGCCGCGTTTTCTTGAAAGGTCGTGCCGGTCTCTTCCACAGACAACGCGTTTGGGAATTCGTCGAGGCTGAGCACATCAATGGGCATGTCGGAGAGTAGGAGTTGCAGCTCCCGACGTTTTTTTTGATTGTGGGTTCCCAGTACAAGTTGAAACCGTTCGCTCATCGTCTTTCCTTGTTGCCGTCGCTATAGAGATTCACGTTCGCCCGATCATACCGTCGCGGTCGGCGAGCCCATCGAAATCGGGCCCCGCCGTTCGCGGTTTTGGGTGGCGAGAACGCAGGCTAAGATGCGTGCTCTCCCTGCAGGCATTGGCCACGCGGGGTAACCTACATGTTGGGTGTGCCATGATTACGGAAGAGCATCTCTTCTGCTTTTTCCTTGTACTTCATGTCGCCCGTAGCGGCCAAAGCCCTTTGGTAGGTCACGCTGAGGGCCGCGATGTTAAAAGGATCATTGGGCTCAAGTTCATTGGCTTGTTCGCCATGTTGAACCGATTTTTCATAATCATTGGTAAGGTGGTAAAGCACCGAGAGGCCAAGATGGGCTCGCACAAATTTGGGGTCCTGTTTCAGCAGTTCCTGCAATTTGGCAATGGCTTCATCGTATTTACCTTCATCACGCAATGCGTCAGCTTGATTTTCGAGCTCGATTATTTCCGACATCGGTTGTATTCCTAATCAATTAAAAAGAGTCCTCCACAAGATCGTACTTGTCGAGGACTCAAAAGCCAAGTTCACGGGGTTAAGTTGATGAGGGATCCATTTTTTTTGAACGGATTCGACCTCAGGAATACTGCCTGAGGTCCTCATCCCCTGTGCCTATTTCTTTGGATGCCGCAGAGCTGCTTGAGCAGCTGCCAAGCGGGCAATTGGTACACGATAGGGCGAGCAGCTGACGTAATCTAAGCCGACACGATGGCAGAAGTCGATCGAATCGGGATCGCCTCCGTGCTCGCCACAGATTCCAATTTTCAGGTCGGGTTTGGTTTGCCGGCCTTTATTGACGCCGAATTCCACTAATTGACCAACGCCGGTCTGATCGATTGACACAAACGGGTCAACCAGCAATACGCCCTGCTCAAGGTAATCGGGCAGGAAGCCGGAAATGTCATCGCGGCTGTATCCGAACGCCATCTGCGTCAAGTCATTGGTCCCGAAGCTAAAGAAGTCAGCATCTTTAGCGACTTCATCAGCCGTCAATGCGGCTCGGGGGATCTCGATCATGGTACCAATAATCAGCTTGAGTTTGCCGGTGAACTTTTTCGCCTGGCGAACCTTGGCAATCGTCTCTTCCGTTAGTTGACGCAAAATGGACAGTTCTGTTTGTGTCCCCACCAGAGGAATCATGATTTCCACGGCGATATCAATTTTTTGCTTCTTGCACTTAATGGCTGCCTCGGTGATCGCGGTTACTTGCATCTCAAGAATTTCGGGGTACGAAATACTCAGGCGGCAACCTCGATGGCCTAGCATCGGATTCATTTCATGCAGTTGCTTGACGCGACGTTTGATCTGGGAAACGGGAACACCCAGTTCGGTGGCCAAGTCCTTTTGGGCTTTGGCTTCATGAGGCAAGAACTCATGCAGTGGTGGATCCAGCAAGCGGATCGTCACGGCTAAGCCTTTCATGGCTTTGAAGATGCCCTCAAAGTCACGACGTTGGAATGGCAGAAGCTTCTTCAATGCGGCTCGACGGGACTTTTCGTCTTCCGCCAAAATCATCTCTCGCATGGAGGTGATACGACCTTCTTCGAAGAACATGTGCTCTGTGCGGCACAAGCCAATGCCTTCCGCGCCAAAATCACGTGCCTTCTTGGCATCAGCGGGAGAGTCGGCGTTGGTGCGAATCTTCAAGGTACGGTACTTATCCGCCCAGCTCATGATGGTGGAGAAGTCACCTGATAGTTTGGGTTGAATTGTTTTCAACTCGCCAAGGTATACCTCACCAGTCGATCCATCGATGGAGATCGTATCTTTGTGCGTTAGCAACCTTCCATTGATCAGGGCTTTGCGAGATTTTTGATTGATCTCAATCTCTCCAGCACCTGCGACGCAACAGCGGCCCCAGCCACGTGCGACAACCGCGGCATGACTGGTCATCCCACCCGTGCTGGTCAGAATACCGGCGGCACAGTGCATGCCGTCGATGTCTTCTGGGCTCGTTTCGGTGCGAACCAACAAAACGGTCTCGCCTGCAGCCGTTCTTTCCACAGCCTCTTCTGCGGTGAAAGCCAGCTTGCCAACGGCAGCTCCGGGAGAGGCTGGCAGGCCTTTCGTCAGAACCTTGGCTTGCTTGCGGGCGGCTGGATCGAACCCGGGCAGCAACAGTTGCGTTAGGTGATCAGCAGGGATTCGCAGCAAGGCTTCTTCCCGTGTGATCAATTTTTCCTTGACCATGTCACAGGCAAGTTTCACAGCAGCGGGACCGGTACGTTTTCCCGTTCGTGTTTGCAACATGAATAATTCACCACGTTCGATGGTGAATTCAATATCCTGCATATCACGGTAGTGCTTTTCCAAAATTACTTTGATGTCCAGCAGTTGTTTGTGGACGCTCTTGTTCCACTTCTTCATGTCGCTGAACGGCAGAGGTGTGCGAATACCCGCAACCACGTCTTCGCCCTGAGCGTTGATTAAGAACTCGCCGTAGAACTGGTTTTTTCCGGTGGATGGGTCACGAGTGAACGCGACTCCGGTTCCCGAATCTTCCCCCATATTGCCGTAAGCCATGGATTGGACATTGACCGCGGTGCCCAGTAATCCGTGAATGCCCTCTAGTTGGCGGTACTTAACGGCCCGAGATGTATTCCAGCTCTTGAACACTGCTTCCACAGCCAGTTCCAATTGCTTCATTGGATCCTGAGGGAAGGGCTTGCCAGATTCCTTCTTGAAAACAGCTTTGTAAGCTTCGCAAAGTTCCAGCATACCTTCGACGGGTACATCGTGATCGTTGGCGACTTTGTATTTGCGTTTGATTTTTGCAAACTCGTCTTCGAATAAATGATGGTTAATGTCCATCACGACGTTGCCGTACATGTTGATTAGACGGCGATAGGCATCGTAAGCGAAGCGTGGGTTGTCGGTCGCGTCAGCCAGGCCCCGGACAGATTTATCGTTTAGCCCCAGATTCAAAACCGTATCCATCATGCCAGGCATGGAAACCGCTGCACCCGAACGCACTGAGACAAGCAAGGGGTTTTTCAGGTCACCAAACTTCTTGCCGAGTTCCTTCTCCAGCATCTTGACGTTCTTAGTGATCGAAGCCAGTAAGCCTTCGGGCAGTTTTTTACCGGCGTCGTAGTATGCAGCGCAAACTTGGGTGGTGATGGTGAATCCCGGAGGGACGGGCAGGCCAATGCTGGTCATTTCGGCTAAGTTAGCGCCTTTGCCGCCAAGAATCTCCTTGCTAACCCCACGACCCTCGGTTTTTGTTTTGCCGAAGTAGTATGTCATTTTCTTAGCTTTGGCTGTCGAGCCGTTCTTGCTCGGCGAAACTTTCTTCTTCGGCTTTGCCATCGTTGCTTGTGCCATCGGTCACGGTTCCTTTTCTTGGAAGTTGCAGTTGCTGCCTTAAAGTTAAAATCCCACGCCATCATTCATTTGTTTGGCAGGGCAAATATGCTTTGATTTCCGGGGTATTGTACATTTTAAGGGGAAATAACACGAGTCTCGCGTAAAAGGCTATTGGGGGATGGTTCCCCCCAAGGCCCTGCTAATGGGGGTCAGGGCCTGTCGCTCTGAAAAAAAATGGAGAGGCGTCTCGAAATCATCAATTTTGGTGACTTCAGAGAGCACGTTTTGGGAACCCAGTTTGGCTGAAATCGTTCATTTCGCATTTGCGATGAAGACGCGGATATCGCAGATGTTGGTGTGGGTAGGCGGCGACAGCAAAAGGCTGTCTGTCTTTTCTAAGAGCGTACCCGCATCGTTCCGCGCCAGGGATTCTGCCAAGTTCAGATTGTGATGCCGAATTAAGTTTGCAGTTCGGTTGTCACAGCATCCGCCTGCCGCCAGATTGGGGCCGTCCTCGCCATCTGTTCCTCCTGATAAAAAACAGAATTCTCGTTGGGATGAGCAACCCGATTCCAGCCAATATTTTAACGCGGCCAAAGCTAGTTGTTGGTTCCGCCCTCCTCTGCCGCGGATTTTTCGAGATGCCAATTTCAATGATGGTTCACCGCCGGAAATTACGCAGATCTGTTTATCGCTGGCCTTGAGCAGTTTGACGAGTTGGTGAGCTTTTTCAGGTACCCATTCGGGTGGCGAAGCGATTTCTTTGACCACATGATAACCCAGAGATTGCGCATGCCGCGCGGCTGCCGCAATGCCAGATTCTACGTTACCGATGCACGTGTGAGGAATGGTCGGCGGCGTGATTGTTGAGACGGGGCTTTGGCAGGCATCTAACAGGTAATCAACAACCCGTTTCGGAATCTGATGCCTGGAATCAAATTCCTTAACGATTTTCAAAGCTTCACGGTAAGGTCTCGGGGAAAACCAGGTTGGCCCGGAAGCGATGGTCGCCATGTCATCACCGATCACGTCCGATAAAACTAACGCCAGGTTAAATTGTGCCCGGCTGACCGCGGCAAGACCGCCGGATTTAACGTGATCGATACAACGCCGGACCGTGTTCATCTGTTGAATATCGGCGCCATTCTCTGACAGTACCTGAATGACCGTCAGTTGGTCATTTAGCGTGGTGCCCTTGACGGGTTGGCAAAGCAATGCGGAGCCTCCACCCGATAGGAGCGCGACACAAAGATCCTTTTCACCCAGTTCGCTTAGTTGCTGTGATAATCGCTGCGAAGCATTTACCGTATCAGCGTTCGGGAAATTGGCGTGCTTTGCACGCAGTGAAAGTAGGCGTATCCGCTTCAGAAGATTGGGGTTTTTAAGACGGGCTAGGTCAGCTGTTTGGCCGTCGGCGGTTAGTGTTGGGAAATCGGGGGTGTGGATTTGTCCGTCAATTTTCACGGCGTGCTCGGCACACCACTCCTCTGTTTTGCTTAAAAACCCGATCGCCATGGCAAAAGCTGCTTTGCCGGCACCCGCAATGAAAATGCGTTCCACTTGGGGAACAGAAAATTGGCAGTTGCCAATGCGCAGCGTATCTCCTTGGGCATCGACGCATGGTATTAGAAGTCGATCGGCCCGGGCCGCAGCGACGCCTGCTGCCCAGATGTTTTTTGCGTCAAGCGTTAGAGAGCCGTTTGGACTATTCAATCGAACCCCGCCTGGAAGAGTGCCTTAAGTGCCTTGGTAGGCAGCAAGTGCTGGGAGATTTCAGGTGTCGTTTTTGGGGAGCCGCTTTTTCAATTCCAACTGATTGCCGAGGTGGTTGTAAATCACTTCGTCCATGTAATGACGCATCATCAGCAAGCCTCGACCGGACCCGAGTTCCAGATTTTCGGGTGCCGTGCAATCCGGAACCTTGTGGGGATCAAAACCGGGGCCCTGATCAGTCACCTTCAGATAGAAATCCTCTGCTGTGGATTTGACGACCACGTGAACCTTTTTTTCCGGGTCGCGTTGATTGCCATGTTTGATGGCGTTGATGATGGCTTCTTCCAACGAAACGTGGACCCCATACATCTCCTGCTCCGGCCATCCAATCCTTTTCATGTTTTCGACAATGCATAAAATGACCTCACTACCCACTGTCGTATCACTGGGGAGCCACTCGTCATAATTCCAAAATGCGATGTCAGTCATCTAGGTTTTCACACAGGTCGTCAGGACGCAGGGAAAAATCGGACCGTTGAAAAGCTCAACTGCCAAAGGCCCCTATCGCATCGTTCTCATCCGCCCGAATGTCGAAAACGGAATGAAGTTGAGTGATGTTAAACACCTCTTCCACCTCCGGTCTCAAATTCGAGAGTTTCAGATTACCTCCGCCGCTGGATAAGCGACGTTCTAAAACAATGAGTTTGTTGATGGCTGAGCTACTCAGAAAACGTACGTTCCCCATGTTGATGACAACACGACCTCCATCGGGTTGCGAGAGGGTCATGAGTTCTTCCCCCAAGGTCGCAATGCGTTCAGCATCTGTGACTTTGTCATCGCGCAGTTTGACGACGGTTATGTCATCCTTGTTTTGCAAATCTATGCACTTGAAATCCGACATGCGGGCAACTCGCTATTGGTAACCGAAGGTTTGTGTTTTTGGGTGTCGCGGGTTAACAGTTCGCAGAGCGAAAATGAAGCCCGAGGGGAAACATGATGATAAGCTGCCACGGTCGCGTGTCAATTCAATGTCGGATAAGCAGATAACGTGAATCACGGGCAGTAGTGAGATCTGCGAGCATAAAAGTCATAAACCCCGGCCGGGTATCCGCTTGATGTCGTTGTTTTTGCTCGGGAAAGGTTCACGCTTTACTGCCTGAGGGCCAATCCATGCAAAAACAAGACAAACCCCAAAAATAGGGGCGGCCAGGCTAACCATCTGGGGGGAGCCAGTCGCTTGGTTTGACCATTCCAGTTGGTAGAGGAAGAGGCTTGCGAGGTGTTTTGCCAACTCGAAGCTTGGAATGCTGGAACGGAATTGCTTGAACTGCTCGCGTTACCCGTTTGGTAGTACGGCCATGATTGCCCGGCGGGTGAAGCGGCGTTGTTGGCTTGTCCCGACGAGCGGAAAATGCCTGTAAATAATCCGCCGTTATTGGTTTGCTGAGCAGGCTCCCCATTAGGAGCTTGCATTTCCGACTGCATAAAACGAGAGCCCGTGGGGCTGAGTGTGTAGGATTTCACCAGCATCAACTGAAGGCCTACGAAAATGAAAACAAGACCTACGGTCATGGAAGAAAGTTTGGACATGGTGGTTGTCCCTTGAAATCTCGCGATAAGTGGTTGCTTGAAGAATGGGCCGCAACCTCTATGCAGCAAATTCTTACCATACGATCACTATCGTTTTCCTAGGTGTCATGGCTTTGCCAAACCGCAAGGATTACCGAATGTTCTGGTGGTAGGTGACCTACTGATTGCGATTTTCATAACGATAGCCAACAGTTACACTGCGGGCGGAAAAAAGTGACTTAACCCCGTACCGTATAAGAGGTTTTATGGAATCCCTACCCGCGATAGTTACCCATTTTTCTCCGTTGGATTTCCCTCAGTCAAGCCTCTGGTGGTTTTGGGGACTGTTTCTTTTTGGCTCATCGTGGACTTGGCGGCAGAAGATCTTCCAGGCTTTTACGAAACTCATTTTCTTTTCGCTTTATCGGATTCGCGTTGTGGGCCTGGAGAATTGGCCTGCCGAGGGTGGCGTAGTCGTCGTTGGCAATCATGTTACCTGGATCGACGGCCAATTGTTGCTGATCGTGGCCCCACGGCGTACGCGAGTGATCGCATTGTCGGGTAATTTTTCTGGCCCCTTGCGGCGTTGGGTGGCTTGGTTTGCAGACGTGATACTGATCAGCGGTGGTCCTAAGTCGATCATGCGCGGATTGAGAAATGCCAAGCAGGCGGTCATCGATGGCGATTGCGTGGGAATTTTTCCCGAAGGTGGGATTTCTCGAACCGGGCAGGTACAGACCTTTAAGCCGGGTGTCATGCGCGTGATTTCAGGCACGGGTGCGCCAATTTTACCAATTTCGATTAACCAAACTTGGGGCAGTATCTTTAGTTTCGCGGGGGGCGGAACGATTTGGAAACTGCCAAGGTCTTTTCGACGCCCCGTGACCATCACGATCGGGCGTCCCATTCCCGAACCAGATAACGTTCATGAGATTCGACAAGCCGTTTTAAGTTTAGGAGCCGACGCTGTGTCCCACCACCAACCCCCATTCGTATCTCCTGCTCAGAGGTTTGTGCGTAGCACCAAGAAACGTAAGTTCGGTTTGAAAGTTGCTGATAGTAGCGGCGCGGAGCTAAAGGGCGGCGAAGCTCTGATGCGTACTCTGATCTTGAGGCGGTTGTTGAATAAGCATGTGCTCGATCAAGGCGAGACGCATGTGGGCATTTTGATCCCGCCCTCCTTTGCTGGCTTCGCCACCAACATGGCTTTGGCAATTGATGGACGAGTGGCAGTAAATTTGAATTACACCGTTTCCAACGAAATCATGAATTACTGCATCAAAAAGGCGCAGCTAACTCATGTGCTGACGAGCCGCAAAGTCATGGAGAAGTTGGGTTTCGAGTTGGATTGTGAAGTGGTCTACCTGGAAGACCTGCGTGAAAAACTCTCCTTGGGTGACAAGATTTCTAGTTTGTTGGCTGCCTACCTTACCCCTCGTTCATGGTTGGAAAGAAAGCTGGGCCTTCATCGACAGCAAAAAGACGACGTTTTAACCATCATCTTTACTTCGGGTTCCACGGGTGTGCCCAAGGGAGTGATGCTGACCAACCAAAATATTGAGTCCAACATTAAGTCCATCGATCAGATTGTAAAGTTAACTCCCAAGGATGTATTGATCGGTGTTTTGCCGTTCTTCCATTCGTTTGGTTACACGGTCACGTTATGGGGCGTTGGGGCTTTGGATATTTCTGGGGTCTATCACTTCAGCCCCCTCGATTCCATTCAAGTAGGCAAGCTCAGCAAGAAATATAAGGTGTCGATCCTATTGGCCACTCCTACTTTTCTTCGCAGCTATTTGCGGAAGTGCAAGCCCGAGCAATTCAAAACTTTAGACGTGGTCGTGGCGGGTGCTGAAAAATTACCGGTCGATCTGTGCAATGCTTTCGAAGAAAAGTTCGGGGTGCGACCCGTAGAAGGTTACGGTGCTACCGAGCTGTCACCTTTGGTGGCAGTCAATGTTCCGCCAAGCCGTCGCGGTAATAATTACATGGTCGACTGCAAAGAGGGGACCGTCGGCAGGACGATTCCCGAAGTCGCTGCGCGGATTACGGGTATCGACTCAGGGGAAGCGCTCGGGGCTAACGAGGAAGGGAATCTTTGGATCAAAGGCCCCAACACGATGAAGGGTTATCTGGATGAACCAGCGAAGACTGCCGAGGTGTTAGTTGACGGTTGGTATAACACGGGTGATGTAGCTTTGTTAGACGAAGATGGCTTCATTAAAATAACGGGTCGTATCAGTCGCTTTTCAAAAATCGGCGGCGAAATGGTGCCGCACGTGATTATTGAGGAAACACTTTGCGGGTTGCTGGATCAAGAAGAGCAGGATGAACCGAGATTCGCGGTGACCGCTGTGCCGCATCCCAAAAAAGGCGAACAGTTAGTGGTGCTACACACGAAGATTCGCCAGGCTCCCTCTTACTACTGTGAGGGGTTGGCAAAAGCAGGCCTGCCAAACCTTTACATTCCCAACGCCAATCGATTCGTCGAAATCGAAGCGTTGCCCTTATTGGGTACAGGGAAACTTGATCTCCGAGCGGTCAAAGAGAAAGCCGTGGAAATGGTTGGCTCATAGTTGTTTGTTTTGGCGAACGCTGACAATCAGCCGGAAGGCTGATCCATTATCCCGCGAGCGATCCGTGCAGCACGGATCACTCGCCATGTTCACTACGTTAACCCACTTTGCGACGTCAGTCACTCAAAACCCAGATCATTTGATCCATGTTGAGAGACCAGAAATAGGTCCCTCCAGCAAAGGCTGGACTTCGCCAACTGACCCGTGCCGTGACATCTCCCGAAATTGGATTCACGAATCGGGATACGTCCCCGCCCGGTGACACCTCGATCAATTCCGGGGTATCGGAAACGTAACGGACGTCGACGGTTTCATAGGTTTTTGTGATTTCGTTTTTGAAACGGATCGTCTGCGTGACATCGCCCATCGGTCCGCCACTCATGAAACCACCGATGCGAAAGTTGAGGGCCGTTGGGTTCGTTACAGGAGAGGTCGCCAATAAGACCACATCCACGGTTTGTTTGCGTGGGTTGCCCGTTGGTGAGGGATCAATTTCTAAGTATTGTTCGTCACTAAAATTCAAATCGGCAAGGGTTCCGTTGGCGACGATGCCATCCAAAAACTTAGATCCACCAGGGAAAATCGGTTGAGCGCATTTAACCATCCGCACCTCCAGGCCGTCTAAACCGGCTTCAATAACGGAACCTCCGTTGAGATCTGAAACTTCGAAGCGTAAGCGAATATCACTGTTAGGTGTGACGAAGTCGCTGACACGAAAAGTTGTTTTGATCCAACCCCCCGAGACTTCGCTGCCGCTAGGGCCGACCGTCTCTAAGTTGACCCAGCTCTCGCCACCGTCATTGGAGATGTCTACGACCATAATGTCGTTGGCCGGGTCTCCGCCGTTGGAATTCGAATACCAGCGAGCGTACGACAACAACGCCTCTTCATCCGGCGCGGTGGTCAGGTCGAGAGTAGGTGACAAGAGAATGGTGGTGCCATCATCGACGTCGGAATTACCGTCAGCGTTGTCTGTGAGGAAACACTGACCAGACCCATCGTAATCGTTTGCCGGATCGCCACGGTCGCCACCTCCAATAGGAACCCCAAGTTCCCACTGTCCATCCAGTGCGTCACCACTTACCGACCAGCCGCTGGCCGATTCAAAATTCTCGTAAAAGGTCTGGGTGATACTACGGGCACTCCACGATACGAAAGGCTGAGTCGGCGCCGTCGAGGGGCGGCAGTAAACATCGCCATTGGTTCCTGCGGCGCTCAAATAGTATTTAATCTCTCTGGCGCAAGTGCTGGGTGGGAATTTGGCTTCGAACAGTCCATCACCTAAGGGGTTCATCAAATACTGTTCAAATCCATTGCCATCACCAATATCGACATGCAGCGTCGCTGTATTGGGTGCCAGCGTTCCGGCAAAATCAGAAACCTGAACTAGAAATTCAACAACGCCTGCCGGGTCGATTAATTCGGGTCGGCCATTTGGGAATTCGATTGAAACGGGGCTTAGCTTGGCTAGGAACATGCCGCCTTGCCGATCGTTTATCAGGACAATACCACTCCTGAAGTAGGGGAATACAGACCACACTCCATCGAAATTAACTCCGTTGTTCAGACTGTAGGTGTCGAAATAAGCGACTTCCTGCAGGATCGCTGGGTCTTGGGCGTCCTGTTCCAGAATCCGTAAACCCGATGAGTAGTTACCGCAGTAGAGCCGATTTTCTTTTACGTATAGATTGTGATCGATCGTGTTCAATGGTGAAGAATAGAACCCTTTGTAAACAGGGTTGTCGAGGTCCAGGCAATCGAAAATGTGGGTCCGCGTGGGGCAGCCTATTTGGTTTTCATCCAGTTCGTCACCCATGTAAAAGTAACGTTGATCTTCCGAGAGCCAGCCTTGGTGGGTGTAGCCATCTTCCGCGTAAGGATTGCGGGAAATTTGAGTCATGGCTGATTTATCAGTCACGTCAACAATGGTGACGGTGTCTTCGTTACAGCAAAAAGCAATTTCCGAACCGGCGTAATCGGAGTCCGGGCCGTTGTAAGAAACGACTTGGCAATCGTGGGTGTAGCCGTCGCCACCAAAGTTACCCGCGGTCACGGGAATTAAGGGGTTGCTGATATCGACCACATGTAATCCACCCGAAGCTTCGCCCGAGCCAACGATGTAGGCATAACCGCTGTCCTCGTTGATTGCGATGTTGTGGGCACTGGCCAAGTCTTCGTTGGCGTCATAGAAAGCCGAGTTGCTAAAGCTACTCGGGTTTGCCGGATCGGCTGTGCGAAGTTGCGTTAAATCAAAAATCTGCATGCCATGCGCCCCGTTACTGTCGGAGACGATAAAGACGTGATTCTCATAAACCTTCATATCTCGCCAAGATGAATTGCCTGTCTGAGTCATCAACTTTCCTAGATATTTAGGATCGGTCGGATCGGAAATATCAATGAAGGAAGTGGCGTTGGTCAGCCCGCAGATGGCGTATTCTTTGCCACTGAGGGGATCGGTCCAGCCCCAGCAGTCATTCCCTAAAACATTGGCGCCGACGGCTCCAATTTGAGATAAATCCAAACGCCCTACGAGCAACATATTCCACGCATCCCATGGTCCCTCTCCGCCAATACCCGGAGGAGCTGAGTTGCCAATGCTCTTCCCGCTATCTCCGCCGTCGTGAGGCGCAAACGCAAGTATGAAGGGAAGTAAAACGACAATAAAAACGACGCGGGTGAGAAGATACCTTCGCATAGAAATAAACCGTTAAGAGAAGAAAAGATTTGGTTCCCCGGAACACTGATGTTAACCCGTATCCTATGGCTTTCCAAGCATTTCAGCTGGTAACCGTGCGGATGCGCGAAAGTTTTACCTGTGCCGACTTGTCGGGCCAAGTAAAAAGCGACTTTTGATTTTTTGAGGTCGTTTTAGGTCGTTTCAGTTGACCGTTATTTGGACCGGTACATACTGGGACAGATAAACGTTGTGTCTTCAGAGATTCTACGAATAATATTCCGTTTTCTTATCTTGGGGGGATTTATGAAACGCTTGGTTGCTGGCTTGGTTTTGGCGGTATGTTGCTCTTATTTGAGTGGGGCAGTTACGGCTGATATCGTTGATTTTCGCTTAACTGGAAACGGTGGTGAAGGCCTCCTCGATACCAACGTTACGCCTCCTACCGGTTCGGCAGGCGAAGGTGGGATCGGCCTTTCGGGGATCACGCTCGATACAGATAACAACATTTTGCACGTGGATATTGATTGGGGTACCGCGAATGGATACGCCGGCGATCTCACGGGGCCCGTGACCAAGTTACACCTGCATGGTCCCACGCCCGCAAATGCTCCCGATTCTTTCAGTCAAACTGGCCCCTTGATGGTGACCTTAAGTAGTTCTCTGTCCTTTAATAGTTCTGGCATTAATGGCGGCGTGAACGACGACTTCTTTATTAACAGTTCTGACATGCAAGCCATCTTGGATGGTCGCACTTACATCAACGTGCACACGGATGCATTTGAATTTGGTGAGATACGAGGTTATTTAGTCGCGGCGGTACCGGAGCCTGGAACGACAGGATTGGTTTTAGCTGGTGCCATTTTTGTCGGCCTAAGACGAAGACGTCATCGATAGGTGGAAATGAGTCGATGCTTTAGATCGCTTCGCAAGCACCTCATCTGTTTTCTCCGCTCCCCAGTATCGCTTGGCTCCCAAACATTTCGGTGTGCCCTGAAAACGAGATCGCTCCGAAGGGGCTCGAGGGGTTCGAGGGGCTCGGCGACACCCCTTCTTCTTGCGGCATCATCGCGTGCGGCCGATTTGGGGGCCCGCGGCTGGCCTGCCACTCGGCTTGCCTGTTCAAGGGGCCGGGATCAAGCATGATTGGCCCGTCGCTAACGACCACTCATCGGTAATGGTCACTGCTTTCTGATAGCTCTCCTTTTCTGGCTTTCGGCCTGAGGGGGTTAAAGTGCTGGGCTTAGTCGCCAGTATTTCGCAGGCGCGATTTCGTGTTGCTGCCATTATTCAAATAACAGAACGTGAGTTACCGGATTGACGTGGTTGAGTAGGGTGGGTGTGCGGTTGAGTCGCCCCTGTGTTTTCAGGCATTGCCCATCTGATTGGTGGAGCATTAAAAAAACGCCCGTGCTTTGACAGCACGGGCGTTCGGTTTTCTTTCGTCTTCTCTGGGCTTAGTCAATCAACCAAGCTGCTTGATCAACAAACACCGACCAGAAGAATGA
>JAAEPL010000627.1 GCA_024232675.1 Planctomycetaceae bacterium | reverse complement strand
GAGGGTTTTAACACCAAGGCAAAACTGACTACCAGAAAATCTTACGGTTTTCGGGCCTATAAAGCGGCTGAAATCGCCTTATATCATGCACTTGGAGCGTTACCCGTGCCGATAACGACCCACGAATTTTTCTGACGAGGCGTTAATGAATTAAAATCCATTGCGCCGCAGTTGACGTCGACTGAATGTTGGAATCGAATATTAGCCAAAGCAATGGAGAAATTTCAGGTGAAAACGGGCACCGAAACTCAGCCTGCTCAACTGGCTCCGACATAACTGCCTGACCTAACCTCCAACCAGGAAACTTAGTGCTAGTTTTTGGACTTGGCAGGGGCAACTGATTTTTTAGGATAACGGCCTTTCGGTATCACGATCCCAAACTCCGATAACAACCCCCGTGACCGGTTGACCCAGCGGGTGCGCTCTGCCACCACGCCCTGGTGCACCCGGTGCACGCAAAGTAACGCTTGTTGGTCAGCCGTCTTCACCGGCACGTACCAGATATTCGGACGTCGGACGGCTTCGCAGATCGCCTCAGCATCGTTGTTGTCATTCTTGCTGCCTTTACGGTAGGGTTCGATGAACTTGGCGGCAATGATTTTGGCTTCGTGGCCCAGCTTGTTGAACT
>JAAEPL010000626.1 GCA_024232675.1 Planctomycetaceae bacterium | reverse complement strand
TCGACAAAAATCATCGACATCACAGAATATTTCAACGAGTTTATTCATGCCTGTTCCTTGTTTTCTTTCTGTTTTTTCTAGGTCGAAAGATCGGATCGTGGAACAGGCAATTAGTTCAAATTTTATCCCGAGTTGAGGTTAAAAAGATTACCGCTGACCAGTTTAACAACTTTGTGAAGTTATGCGGAGATTGGTTTGTATTCATTGTTTTAACCTTTTGGGTATTTATGACAGCGAGATTAAATCAAAGAAATATGACATAAATATTTTAGTCATTGAATAAAATGAAACTTTTTGTAAAGGTACTTAAAATTAATGGTTTATTTTTTATTCAGAATGGTTTTTATAGACTTTAAAAATTAAAAGGTAAGTTAGGTTAACAAGTGTTTTATTAGTATACGATTGGCGTAAGGTAGTCGATAGTAGCAGTGAATTCTTTTTAAAGTTAGCGTAAAAATTATGCTTCTCGTGATGTTTCATTATTATATAGCTTTAAAGATAAAAACCGCGAATATGCTAATATTTATTTAACAATTTCGCGGCTTTATAGTGATTTATTTACGAGGGTTTAACTCAAACGATAATAGGGATTTATTGCTGAATTAAATGAACATCGCGCTGCGGGAATGGAATAGTGATAGCATTTTTATCAAGCGCTTTTTTCATGCCTTCATTAATATCAAAGTAAACATCCCAATAGTGCTCAGGAAGACAATGCGGTCTAACAGCAAAATTAACTG
>JAAEPL010000625.1 GCA_024232675.1 Planctomycetaceae bacterium | reverse complement strand
GCGGGGATCCAGGCCACGATTGCTCATCAGCGTACGCCCGAGTTCTCTGCGCAAGATAATGTCATTCAGCTTGTCCGCTGCCTTGACCTCGAGAATAGCGGTCGCGATCCTGTCGGCATTGTTGGTGCCGTACTTATCGCAGAGTGATTGAATCCACTCGGGGGCGAGGAGCGGTGACAATACCGACCAGCTGTTTTCGTCAGTTCCAGGCACGACTCGCGGGATAAAATTCGGCGCTTTTGCGGTGAGCAAAATACGTTCCAACGTTTGCAATGGATCTTCCGTCTGGTAGACGACCGGCGAAGAAAATGCGTATTGAAGATTTTGTACCAGATCCAAGTGGCCATTGAGCTTGATAATCTTCTTTTGGAAGGCCGACAGGAGACTCGGGTCCTGTGCGTTGACCGCCTGCGCTGCAACAACATACTCTCGCAATTCGTCTTCGACTTCGAGCAAATCCTTTACAGAGTAAAGATGAGACTTGCGACGCTCTAAAGAAAGCCCTTGTACGATATCGGGATCAATAATTTTGAAGATGCGATAGTCATCGGAGCCTTCGGCACCAAACACCCAGTCCGTCAGCCAACGAACGGGCGGATATTTGACTTCTTTCTGTTCCTGCCAGTCCCATTTGACGGGGATTTCATATTTTCGCAATTGCCGCAGTGTGCTGCGAGCGATTGAATCGATCGGTTGTACTCGCCCCTCAAAGGCAGCAGGGATCTGGCCGAATCGTTCCAGATTGATCTCTTGTTCCACGACCGCCTTTGGCACGGCACGGTAGGCGTACATGCCGAATAAAATCAGGAAGCCGGCAACGAAAATTATGGAGTGTTTGTCGTAACCGGGAGCAGGTTCACGATTGGTGGATAACTTTTCCACAAAGCCGACGAACGTACCCAGGAAATGCAGTAGCAACCCGATGCCCACCATGGCGCAACTCACATACGGAATCATCCAACCCGTATTGCGGACGACTTGGAGCACCGAATATTTTTTGCCTGAAGCTGGATGGGTGTCGTGGCCCGATTGATAAAAGGTCTCATTGTTGTAACGCAAGGGATTGTTCATCGAAACTTCCTTGATCGCGTCGACATTGTTGTCGGGATCGGTGATGCGGAAGTTCGAGGAGTAGGCTTGCGGGATATCGGTTCCGGTATAATTAACCCGACTCGTGGAATTCAGTGTTACCGAGTAGGGTTTGTAGATGTGTCGAAAACGTAGTGCGATTTGCCAAGTTTCGCCGTCCGCTTCAATGGTATCCAGTTCAAAATCGTTGTCGTCGTACAGTTGTTGGGAAATCAGGTAGGTGCCAAGGTCGTTGTCATTTCTGTCCAGCACACGGACGTACGCAGACGCTGAGTTTACTTCACTGCCGCCGACGCCTGTGACCTCTGTTTTTTGTTGCGCGGAGACGAAGCGGGCGAGTCCAACCGCACCCGGCACAGTGGGATCGCCAGGTTTGACGCTAAACAATTGAGTATTGGGGTAGTAGTTAATGATCTCCAAGCGAAAGGGCGAGCCTTCCACATCCACGATGCCGTCGGTGCCCAATCGACTGGCGGGGATGGTGATGACGTCTTGCCTCTGTTCCTCGTTAGTTTCGCTAAGAAAAGCCACTTCCACTGCGTTGACATCGACGGTGTGTTGGGTGGTGTCGCCTTCGTAGAAAAACAACCTTTGTTCGGCAGCGGAATAGGTGGTGTACAGTTCTCCAATCATGAGCAGCAGTAAGCCAGCATGGATCACCACGATTCCCGCCTTTCGACGGAAAACCATAAGGGCGCCGATGTACAGCACGATGGCAGCAACGGAGCCTTGCACGAGTCTCCAAACCACGCGCATCGCATCGTTGCCGATGAACGCCGAAGACCCTTGGAATAATAGGAAAGCCAATAAGCCGCCCAGGACCAAGCCGGTGATAAACGAAAAAGTCCGGCGCACCGAAGATTCTAGAAAGTAGGTCCCTGCCAGTCCGGCCAACGCAGCCGCTCCCAACAGAACCTGCAACAGATTCCATTGTGTACTCCAGGCAATTAATGGTTCGTCTTGGAATTCACCCCGCGAGTTGCCATTCATGATCACCAGTAGGGTCATGCCCACACCAGCCAGCAGAAACAGGCTTCCCAGAAGCAGTCGCTTCCCGCGTGCCTGAATACGAAAACGGGTTGCGTGCGCACAAAAAAGATTGACCAGCATGAGGGTCAAAATGAGCGCTCCGCTAGGCATCAAAAATCCCCCACCGACTTCCTGAAGTTCAGGAAACCATGCGGGCGTGAGCATCTCTTGAAATTCGATGAAGACAATCGGCGAGCGAAAATGCTGTTGCTTGACACTATAAATGTCTCGCCGCGACTGCTGGAGGGTTGCGATCAGGACTACGATTAACGCCAACGACAACAAGAAAACGGTGATCTTAAGCGAGCCCAGAGTAAGCAACAGTTTGTAAAAAAACGAATTGCCAGCGGACGAGTTTGTCCTCCGAGAAGCGGATGCTGTGGATGGATTCGTTTTGTCGTTGCTCATGTTTGTTGCTTTGACCATGGATTGTGAGGATGCTCCAGCGGCCTCACCCATTCAGTTTTTTTCGAAGCCAATTCTGGAGAACCGGCAGACCTATCAGCCGCTGTTTTTTTGGAAATGGATCGAATCTAAAATCGCTTGAAACGCTCCCTCGGCATCGGCAACGCCGGCTTGGTTTCCAGAAAGTTTTAGGATGAACCCGTCATCATTGGGGTCGGCGAACATGACAGCCAAAACCCCGCGTGACGTCGCATCGTCGGTGGGTGGCCCTTGCAAGCGGACCTTTCTGGCATCGCGCCCTGCTACCTGCTCGCTT
>JAAEPL010000624.1 GCA_024232675.1 Planctomycetaceae bacterium | reverse complement strand
TGGTTCGGGTTCCAGAGAAATTTCGCGAAATGGCTCCCTGCGATAACGGGACTCGTACCGATGAGCTGGTTTCCTTTGTTGATTTAGCACCAACCCTACTCTCACTGTGCGGCCTGAAGACACCCCCTCATATGCAGGGACGTGCATTCCTTGGTCCCCACCGTATCGATCCACCCAGCGACGATGCCGTTTTTCTTTTTGCCGATCGTTTTGACGAGAAAGCCGGCATGCGGCGCGGGTTGCGTAACAAGCAATTCAAGTACATACGGCGGTTTACCCCGCAAGCACCCGCGGCGCCCTACAGCCAATACAGTTTGGGTGTGCCTTCGTGGAAAGCATGGCAAAGGGCTTGGGAAAAGGGGGAAACAACCGCCGAGTATTCTCAGATGTGGGAGACGCCCCAAGCGGTGGAGATGCTGTTTGATACTCAGCTTGACCCTTGGGAAATACACAACTTAGCTGGTGATCCAGCCTACGCTGAACCCTTGCGATCGATGCGAGAACGCTTGCAGCAAATGATGGTGACTCACCGAGATAGCAGTGTTATTCCCGAGTGCCTATTTGCAGACATGGTGGGCGAAGGAACGATTTGGGATTTTATGAATAACGAATCTGCGAGCCAACAACAACTCGTCGATTTCGCCTGGTTGGCGACCGTACCGGGTAAGGAGCAATTGCCCGATCTTGCCAGTGCCCTGAACAGCGATAACCCAGCTATGCGATTTTGGGCGTTGCGCGGATATACGATATTAAAGGAAATGGCGGGGCATAATATCGCGGGCTTGCGGGCCGCAACTCAAGATCCGATTCCTGCAGTGCGAATCGCTGCTGCGGAAGCATTGCTGGCTGGCTCGGGACCGGGCACCGGGATTCAAACCTTGCGCAAGGAATTTCAACCCCCTTATGACAAGTCACCAGGGTGTCAGATTCAAATGTTGAATTTGGCTCAGCGCGTTGGTTTCCAAAATGAAATTCCATTAGCCTGGCTTCAGCATGTCGCCAACGACGAGCGCTCAACAAAATATGTTCGAGCATTTGCTAATGGAATTTTACGCAATAAATAGATTCCTCGGTGCCGCCTTGAGCCGAACTGATCCTAAGGTGATTTTTGTGGCAGGGAGTCGGTGATTTGCTGACTCAGGACATCTGCTTTTTTAGCAGCCTCTTCCAGGGAACTCCCTTGACGTAGCCCGGGGCGCGTATGGCCTGTGTGTTTAAGCCACGCGTCGCGGAGTACGTCCTGTCGCTGTTGAACAAGAGACAGCAGGCCAGTTGGCGGGTCGAGCGTCTCCTCGGGAACTTCCTGCTGAAATTGCTCGATCAGAATTTCGGCCAGCACTTGATGTCCCCGAGCATTGGGGTGAACGGCGTCCGGTTGCATGGTACCGGGCGGCGTTTGTTGGCGAATCGATTCGAGTTCTTTTAGCATCGGCGTGTGTAAATCGATGACGCGCCACCCGTTCTTATGGCCTTGTTTGACCAACCATTCGGCGTATTGAGTCATCACCGCATCATAAGAAAAATCGCGCTGCGATCGTTGGTCATCAAATGTTGGTGGCGTTAATAAAATCAGTTGGGCATCACAGGCTTTTGCGCGGGTCACCAAGTTTTGGATGCCTTGTTGATATTTTTGAAATCGCTGTTCGTCAAAATCCTGATAGATTCCGCAGTTGATTCCGTAACAGGCAATGATGAGATCGGGCTCCGTTTTCTGAAGAACGCGTGCGAGTCGTTCTGCGAGGTCGGGCCGTGGAAAGCGGCCCCCAGCATGTCCCTTTTCGCTTAAACCTGATACCGTTTCGCTGGGCAGGCCCAAGTTTAACAACTCCGGTTTTTGATCGAGATTTTGCATTTCCAGCCAAGCATCCAACCGCGCTACGTAGCCACCCGAATAGGTGATGCTGTCCCCCAAGAAAACGACTCGAGGTGACGTCGTTAACAAATTTCCAAGATCCGGTTCTTGTGCAAACATGCACGGGTTTGCCAAGGCGGTCGTAAGCAACGTGAGACAGATTGAAATCGCTGGGTTTTTCAAAGTTGGCCCTTTCGTTTTTCGCATGAGTGGAGCCTGCACTCCCGCTGCGGGAATGAACTTGACTCGCTAATCAGGGTTACCGTCCTAACGACTTTACTTTGTGTCGCCGCATCTCAAGACTACTGTAATTTTTGCCACGCCACCAGCAACGGCTTGGGTTATCGGAGGCCATTGCTGGGCACCAAGGCAATCCGCTTTTTCAGGCTATGCCTTCCACCGCCGGGCAGGTGTTCTATTTACCCACATTTAAACGGCGTAATAGATTCAATAACTTTTGACTGAAAGGCGTTAAGCGAGTTCGACTATACTGGTCACCTAACTTGCGAATCGATTCGGCAACCGTTGGGTAGGGGTGAATCGAAGAACCGATGCCACTGAGCCCGATTCCATTTGTCATGGCTACGACAATTTCGGAGATCAGGTCGCCCGCGTTTTCGGCAACAATGGTCGCACCCAGGATCTGATCCGTTCCTTGCTTGGTGAGGACTTTGACAAAGCCGCCTTCGTGACCTTCAAGGATCGCTCGGTCGAGGTGTTCGAACGTTTGCAGATAGGTGTCGACTGCAATGCCCGATTTTTCGGCGTCCGCTTCGTAGATGCCGACGTGGGCAATTTCTGGGGACGTATAAGTGGCGGCAGGGATAACAAGATCACTTGTTTTCTTACGACCAAAGGGGCCCAAGGCAAACAACGCGTTCTGAATCACAATGCGAGCTTGAAAATCAGCCGCGTGGGTGAATTTGAAGGCAGAGGCGATGTCGCCAGCGGCGTAGATGCGTGAATTGGTGGTTTGTAGTTGGTCATTTACCTTGACCCCCTGGCGATCAAATTCCACCCCCACATTCTCGAGCCCCAAGCCATCAACGTTAGGGGTTCTGCCGACGGCGATCAGTAACTGGTCCACTTCCTGTGCGTAGGTTTGGCTCCCTTGATTCCCGCTGACACGAATCGAGCCATTGGCTTGGGCCTCCAGAACCATATTCTTACTGTTCGTAATGGTGGTGATTTTGTCTCGATCAAATTGTTTTTGTAGAAGGGCGGAAGCGGCTCGATCTTCTCGTGGCAGAATATGCTCTGCCATTTCGAATAGGAACACCTGACTGCCAAATCGGGCAAAGCTCTGTGCCATCTCGCAGCCGATGGGACCGCTTCCTACGATGCCGAATCTTCGCGGCAGCTCCTGCAAGGAAAACAAATTTTCGTTGGTCAGATAATCGACATTATCCAAGCCAGG
>JAAEPL010000623.1 GCA_024232675.1 Planctomycetaceae bacterium | reverse complement strand
TACCAAACCCGTAATAATCCGGCGGTTTCAAGGTCTTACGGTCTCTCATTGGTCGCGAGTGTGCAGGTCTGGGCGCTTCTTCGTCCGGTGGTTGATCTTCTTTCTTCTTACGCTTCTTCTTCGTTTGTTTGTTGGTAGTTGAGGTCGAGGCAGTAGAAGTTGCGGAAGTCGCACCATCGTCTTGGTCTCCCGGTTGGTCCAAGTCGATAACTCCTGGTTCAGGTGCATCGGCGGTGGCTGTTTCCAGTCCACCTTCGGCTCCCCTGATAGGCGTTCTCTCTCCGGATCCAATCTCGGGAGTCGGAATTGGGGTTGTATCAGCCTCTAGAGTGCGCTCTAGGTCTTTAGCTGACTCCAGGGGTGATCGTTCTTCAGCGTCCGCTGCGGGAACGTTTACTCCCGGTGGTCCAAATTCCTGTGGTTCCGTCGTTATTTCCGCAGGTTCCATTGGCATTTGTTCTTCAGTTTCCACTGCGGGAACGCCAGGATCCTGGGTATCACGTCCAGTTTGTGGTGTGATTTCTGGTCTCGTAAAAGAAGGTTGTATCTCGCAGGCAGAAGTTATGTCCGATTCTGACAACCATCCCTTATACGGCCAGTAGGAGGAGGGGTATGTACAATCCGATTTCGCTCGGGTTGTCACCCTTTGACTTGACGAGGGTGGTACGGCTTGTACCCCTTTGTCGAATCGCCGGTCGCGGCGGATCCATTTTCTTCCTCCACGGCTTGTTTCATCGCAGTACGGGACGGAATCATCTCGCACAAAGGTTTCGGGATATGAATTTGTACCTTCGGTACCATTTCTCACTCCCTCCTCCCCTACCGAAACTGTGCTGCGGAGGATTCCGGATCGTGGTACTGTAAGATCGAATCGTTGTAGATTCGAGGCGTATCTCGATTGTGTGCCAGTTGGTAGTGTGGCGCTTGGCGTCGCAGGATGCCTTGGATCCTGGGTAAACACGGTCCGTGGTAAAGCAGGTGTAGTAGTGGTTATTGGTGGCTGTTCCCGTTGTCGGTTTCGTAATGGGTAATGTCGAGTTATGGGAACAGGTGCC